>JBFXGD010000235.1:0-4579 GCA_050178385.1 Calditrichaceae bacterium | reverse complement strand
TCAACACAGTCAAAATCCTCAAAATCCCTACTAAAGTAATAACATAATTGTCACCGGAAACAAACATGTTTCGATTTTACTTTTTTGTCATATTCTTTCTCGTCACCCTGACGGATACCATTCTGTGTGGGGATAGACAGATCACTGTTTGTGATTTATGGAATGGTATGCCTCTTAAGGGTGTCAACGTTGAATCTTATTCGGATACATCGATCACAAAGACAGACGGCGTATTTATTCTGGATAAAGTTCCGGTCAGGTTAAGCCGCAAAGGATATTTTGATTTAACTATAAATTCCTTTGAGTTTTCAGGCAGTCTGATTTATATGGAGCCTGTTCAGAATACCGAACTGATCACGGTGGTGCGATCAAAAGAATCGGACAGCCGGCTGATGCTGCCGGCTCATATCAGCCGCATCGATTATGATGATCACAGGTACGGATCGATGAAGAATTTAGATAAGCTGTTATCGGCCGAGTCGGGTATATTTGTCAAATCGTACGGCGGGCAGGGACAGCTTCAAACTATATCCATCCGGGGAATGAGTTCTGAGCAGACTCAGCTCCTGTTTGACGGTATTCCTATAAATGGTTTACAGCTTGGCAGCGCGGATCTCGGCCAATATGGAGCCGGTCAAGTAGGATCTCTGGAGATTTACCGTGGCGGAAGCGCTCTTTTCGGTGGTAGCGGGGCAATCGGTGGAAGCGTGAATCTTCATCCTGAAAAACCGTCAGACCGCATCGGGTATGAATTTAATGCCGGTCTGGGATCATTTAATACATCTAATTACGGACTTTCTGTTGACCTGCCTTTTAAAAATTACAGACAAAAGATAACCATAGAAAAATCATCGGGGGACAACGATTATACGACCCATTATCGTAATGCGGATGTAACATTGCAGAACCGGGATTTCGAAAGGATGAATCTCAATTATTACGGTATTCTTGACTTAGATTATAATAAACAGATTGATATTTTCTTTTCGAATTACCGGAATGAAGCCGGCGCTCCGGACCCGTTTGTGAGTCCCACAGCTGAATCAGCCAATCTTGCCAGGAGGGATGATGATTATACATTATTTAAACTACGATTTATCAGACAAAGTAAGAAAGGCGGATACAGTGTTCAGACGTATGTCCGGAATGAGTGGATGGGGTATGATGATCCTTCCGTCATTTTATATAATCAGGCGCTGCACAGCATCCATTTTAACAGGGAAAGAGGCCTGCAGGCGCGGGGTAATTATTTAGCGACGCATCATTTACTGGTTCATACCGGATTTGAGGGGGCATGGCAGTATATCAACAGCACTGATGCCGGTGTACATGAAAAAAGACGTCTGGCGGGGTATCTGCTTCTGGACTGGGAGGCCTTCCGCGATATAGGTAGGCTGGAAGCTGTTCACCTGAATGCCAGCGCGCGGATGGAGTCAGATTCACAGTTCGGAAAAGTACTGCTGCCCGGTTTTGGCTTTAGCGCAAATATTAATCATACACAGATTTATGGCTCGGTGGCCAGAAACTATAGGGCGCCCACATTTAATGATTTATATTGGCGGCCCGGTGGGAATCCCGATCTTAATGCAGAAGAATCGGTGAATGCGGAAATGGGAATCGATTTTGAACAGAGAATTCGTCCGGGAATTGTAAATATTAACCTTACCGGTTATACGAACCGCGTTGATAATCAGATCAAATGGTTGCCGGCGGGTAATTACTGGACTCCTGAAAATATCCTCGAGGTTTTTAGCAGGGGATGGGAAATTGAAATCGGTCTATCGGATCATGAGCGTGTGAATAGTCTGGAATTAAATTATACACGGGGAAAATCCGAAAAGAGCAGGCCGGAATTCAAAGGAGACAAAACGGATGGGAATCAGTTGCCGTACATTCCGAGAGAACAGTGGACTATCAGGGCACAAACAGGCTGGAAATTTACCAGAATCGGATTCCAGGGAACCGGGATGGGTTTCCGATATGAAACGCTGCAAAATAATTTAGAGGGGATTTTACCGTCAAATACCGTATGGCGGATATGGAGCGGTTTTGATTTTTTTGTATCCGGTCACAACCTGACCTTAAATCTGGCTATGGAAAATATTTTTGATCTCGACTATAAGCTGATCAGCGGCTATCCGATGCCGCCGAGACAATATTTTGTTTCCATCAGAATTGCCCGGTAAAAAGTTTCTTTTAAGTAAATATCAAAGGGGAGGTTTCATGTTAATACGAATGTTGATTTTGTTTTCAGCCGCGTTCAGTTTATTTATCGGATGCGAAGATGATCCAACGGCGCCGGACACGAGCACGACCGTGCCGCGGCCGTCAGGGGCATTTATTATAAATGAAGGTAATTTCGGGCATTCTAACGGGTCGTTATCTTTCTATAGCTTTGAAGAAAACACAATCACCAATAATATTTTTAAGAACATAAACGGCCGTGATTTAGGGGATGTGGTTTTCAGTATGACGATTATTGATTCTCTTGGATATATTGTTGTAAATAATTCGGATAAAATCGAAGTGATCAGCACAAAAACATGGAAGAGCAAAGGCGTCATCAATCTCCCCGCGGGATCAAGTCCCCGCTATCTAACTTCGGGAAAGGACGGATCGGCGCTGGTGACAAATTTATACGCCAATTCGGTATCAATCATCGATCTATCAAATCTTCACCTGACCGGGAGCATACCCGTTGGCTTAAATCCTGAAGGGATTGCAATTTCCGGTAATAAAGCATATGTTGCCAACAGCGGATTTGGATCGGATAATACGGTTTCTGTTATAGATATTGATTCACAATCGGTCATAAAATCAATAAAGGTCGGTGATTATCCGACGGTAATTGAAACTGATATACAGGGGAATCTGCAGGTGATGTGCAGCGGGGATAACGGAGACTGGAGCGATCCGAACGATGATACAAACGGGAGTATTTATGTGATTGATCCCGTCTCTGACATTGTGATTGACTCTTTAATTATCCAAGGGCATCCTTCCAGGCTTTCTGTGGAAGGGGGAGAGACAGCTTTTTATCTTGATGGCTTTTTTGGAAATGTCATGTTTTATCCGGCTGAAAACAGGATATCTGATCCGCAGATTTTCGTACCGGGTTTGTATTATGGCATAAGGTATGAACCACGCGCTCAGCAATTGTTCGTGCTCGATGCTTTGGATTTTGTTCAAAATGGATTGTTAAAAATTTATGACAAGAACGGCAGCCGGTTAAACGAGTTCGAGGTGGGAATAGGACCCGGTTCATTAACATTTATTTACTAACAGAGAGTCAAAAATGCAAAAAAGAATACTATTAATCATTATGTCGGCTTTTCTGATCATTCAATGCGCGGGAGAACAGAAAAATGATGGACAATTATACCCAAACGGGAAAAAGGTTCCGGACAGGATTATTTCGCTTTCTCCAAATATTACGGAAATAGTCTATGCGCTGGGGTTGGAAGATAAGCTCGTCGCGGTAACGGATTTCTGTGATTATCCGGCTGACGCGCGCCAAAAAGAAAAAGTAGGCGGGTTGCTCAATCCGAATCTTGAAAAGATTGTTTCTCTAAAGCCTGATCTTATCATCGGTCCTCCTTCATATTACGAAACAGCTGAAAAACTGTCTGCGCAGGGAATCAGATCGCTTCTACTGCCGATGGATAAGGTGAATGAAATATATAGTTCGATCGACTCAATCGGCCGCGTTTGTAAAAGCGTCCAACGCGCTGAAAACCTGAATCAGGCAATCAGGGATTCCATTAAATATTATAACAGCAAAATAAAAGAACTGGCGATTGAAATGCCATCGGCCATGCTGGTTTTGGGTCGGGAACCGGGTACAACAAGAAATATTTCCGTACTGGGTCCCGGGAGTTTTATCGATGAGATCTGGGAGGGGGCAGGAGCAATAAATTCTTTCGCCGATATGAAAATGGCCTTCGCGCAGGTTAACCGGGAAGCAGTCATCACCCGCAAACCGGAGCTGATTATAGAGTTTAAATTTAAGGATGAATGGAACGATCAAAAAAATCGGCAAAACCTGGAAGAGTGGAGTGATACAGATGACATACCCGCGGTTCTGAACAAACAAATTTATGTGTTGACCGGTGACTATACACTTATTCCCGGACCACGAACCTATCAATTGGTGAAAGATTTTTATCTGATTCTTAATAAATACCGGGAGAGAAAGGCTATTCTCTCAGGAAAACAATAATTTTAAACAGGTAATAGTTCTACTCGAATATTTGAAGATTTGATCATTGAAAGATGATGTATATCACGCGGACAAAACTCAAATAAAATTAAATTTATTTTTGAAATTTCCGGCTACTAAAATGGGTTTTTATATTCAGATTTGTATTATGAGCAGAATCGGTTATAAAAATGAGCTCCGAATTTAATCGATAATCAGATAAATGTCCCGATTTTAAAGGCCTGATTCAGATTTAATTTTTGTGGAATATTTCACTAAAAAATGATTCCTGAAATTTGTTTTATTCAGAGGTAGAATTCTTTATATTGGATTTTATTGAGTCGTAAAAAAATTCTGAAATTGAGTTCGCCAGGGTATCGG
>JBFXGD010000234.1:0-4588 GCA_050178385.1 Calditrichaceae bacterium | reverse complement strand
TCTGAACAATTATAAGCGATTCCGGAAACTAAAAACACAGGGATAAAAATCATTCTTTTTAGTATTTTCTGGAGCATGGGAACCGCCTTTCAATTATTTCATCATTTTTTCCTTTGCCCTGTCACGCACTAACGCAAAACCAAGAGAATTTTCATTCAGACCGGCGACTTTTGCATATAAATTATCGGCTTTTTCCTTTTCACCCTTCTTTTCATATACAGTAGCAAGATAGAACCAGTTATATGGATCCTGCATATCAGATTTAGCAAAGTTTTTGATCGCGTCATCGAAATTCCCTTTTTTCAGATCGATCATTGCCAGCAGAGAGTAAAGAAATTTTATTTCATTCGGATCTTCCCTGGCTTCGATTACCTGTTGACACTCTGAAAGTACATCTTTTGCTCCATCAACATTATTCATTGCGGTCAGAGCATAACAGCGATTCATACTTGAGCTTAACAGATACGTCTTCTTGACGGTCTCGGGAAGCTCTGACTTGTTAGTCATTTGCACCGCCATATCAAATTTTTTCATTCCTTCATCAAATTTACCGGACTCAATAAGAATGAATCCTTCTGTATTGTATGTCCCAATCACGGTAGTCACCATTTTTTCTTTCTCTGCCATAGCGCGTTCTTTTTCAACCGCGATTAACGCGTCATTCAGCTTGCCCTCATGTATATAGGAAGTCGCGATCCAAAACATCGAACTCGTCTTATCATTCGGTGTTATCGCCTTATCCATACGCATATTATAAAATTCTCTGGCTTTATTAAAATCACCTTTGAACACGTAATTATGACCAACCCCCAATAAAGCGGTGGTAAAGCGTTTATCCTTATTAAAGGCTTTGAGATAATTCTCAATCGATTCATCATAGCGGCCGGTTTTCATTAAGAATTCAGCGTATGAATCATATGGATTCGGATTTTCCGGAATAAGGTTTATATATATTTTGAAGGCAGAATCTGCTTCCGGAAGCTGGTTTAATGCGGAGTGGGCGTAACCGATCATGTTATAAGCGGGCGCGTAATTTTTATCAATTTTGATCGATTCATTCAAATATTTGATCGAGCGTTCATAGTCGCCTACCGTGTAGTAATAAATTCCGGCAAGTGATTGAATTCTTTTATCTTTTGGGTACATATCCAAGAGCTGATTAAGATATTTGAGCTGATTTCTTCCATCGTTTTCTGACGCCGCTTTGTTGTATAAAATGAATGCTTTTTCACCCGGAGTTACTTTATCCACCAGATTAATCGCTTTTTGAAGGTGCGGCCATGACGCGTTAAATCCGCCTCCAGCCAGCGAGCGATATACATAAGCCAGGGCAAAATCAGGATCTTTTTCGATCGCTTTATCAAGCAGCTCAACCGCGGCGTTATTCTCAATATTTTCAATTTTATCCCGCCCGGACATAAATAATTTAAGCGCTTCCTTTGAAGATGTCGTCACGGTCATCTCATTGGGATTGCTGAACAAATTTAAAGGAATCATAATCAGCAATATCACCACAAATGAGATTGTGCCCGTTAATTTTTTAAAATTGAATAAATTCATTTCTTCCCCCCGTAAAATGTTAATGATGATAAATTTGTATGCAGAATATCAGGGGGGAGCGCGGTTTATTGGTCCGATGAATGTCGGTTTCATTTAAGCCTCCTTCCTTCTCACTTCAAAAATGATGTTACTAAAAAGTCCCGATCATTAATTATTTGATATTTCAGAGAGTACTTATAATAATTATCCGTCATTTAACGGCATCAGCCTGTTAAATCATAATTTATCCGGTGATAATAAAATTTGAATATTCTTAACCGCGGGTTCATTATATAGATTATTTAGAACATATATAAACCCTGAAATAATTCCGATTAAAATTCTAGCATCCCGCGATAGAAAAATTTATGATTCCCGGATACCTGAATCGCGACAAAACAGAAGCTGTTTTGTATTATTCAGACCGTTCTTTGTGATTATTTAACCGGGCAGAACACATGATCAGAACTCAGAATAAATACAATTTAAATTTAGAGGAGAGCACACAATGTATGTTTTATGTTTTGTTTATAGGCGCGCCGAACATAAATATTTTTGGAATGATTCATCCCGAGCAATTTAGTTCCTTCTGAGAGTTACGTAAAACTCTCCGCCGTGTTTCGATTTTATGAAGAGGCCGGACCGGATGCAAGTGAAATATTATAAACATTGTTGTCTGAAAATATTATCTGACTAATCCCGATTGTGCAGATTAAAGTAGATTATACAATTCCTCTCTTAATAATTCCCCGCATATTTTTCGCCTGTAGCCGCTTGTGGACCGGATATCGGTTATGGGACTCACTTCTTTCATAATAGTCTGTCGCGCGACTTCTATAACGGTTTCCGACAATTTATGTCCGCGTAATATTTTTTCCGTCCGGACTGCCCGTTTTATTTGCGCTGAAACGCTTCCGGCGCATATCCTTATATCCACAATACGATCTCCATCGCGCGTCCCCAGCACCGCCAGTGACAATTTACTTATGGCGAGGGCATAACGCTGGCCGACTTTTCTAAATGCCCAGAACTGATTGGCAATTTCCGGAAACGGCAGAAAAAAATAGGCGATATATTTGTTTCCGGTCAGACTGTTCTGTCCGGGTCCAAGCATGACTTCTTCCACATTTTTTTTGTGGAATTTCCCTTCATCACCTGTTCCGATAAGAATTTCAGCATTTAGGACAGATAAAACAGGAAGACTGTCGCCTGCGGGTGACGCGTTGGCAATATTTCCGCCCAATGTGGCCCTGTTCTGAATCTGAACCGAACCAATTTGCCGGCAGGCTTCCACCAAAATCGGATATTTTTCTCTGATCACGGATTTAGCCAGAATTTCACTCATGGGCATTGCCGCGCCAATCAGAATTCCATTTTCTCCTATTTCAAAAGTAGTCCTGATCTCTTTAACGCCATTCAGATTTACCAGATTGCGCGCTTCCCGCCAGCGGCTTTCCTGAACCATCAGATCAGTTGCACCCGCTACGTAGGTTAGTTTTTCATTTGTGGCCGTGATTATTTTACGCAAATCGGCAAGCGATTCCGGATTATATACCATTTGTTTAGTCTCTTTCATGAAAGGCTGCTCTCCAGTCTGAGTCAATCTGTTTCAGGATCTCTTTATGATCCGACAAGTCACGTACGGAATCCACAATCTTTGTATAGCCTGTACAACGGCATATGTTGCCGCCCATACCCATTTTGATTTCTTCTTCCGTTAAATTAGTACGTTTTTCCTGAAGAAAGGCAACTGTGGACATGACGAAACCGGACATGCAAAATCCGCACTGCACGGCGCCGTTTTCAATATATGATTTTTCAACCGATTTAAAGACCGGCCACTCGGTGATTCCTTCTATGGTTACCACACGGCTTCCCTGAAGCTGGAAAGCAGGCACAAGGCAGGAATTTACCCTTTTACCGTCCAACAGCACCGTGCAGGCTCCGCATTCTCCTTTTCCGCACCCTTCCTTGGAACCCATGAGCCCCAGATCCTCCCTCAATATATCCAAAAGACGTTTTTTGGGCGGGACATCGATATTAATTTCTTTTAAATTGACATATAATGATATTTTCATATTATCCTCAGTATCCTTTTTGACAGGCAACTCTCTCAATCTGGTTTTTCAGTTTGACCGGTTTCTCTGTTAAACAAACTTGCTAAATCTTCAGGCAGCACCGGAATTTTATCAAACTGCTTTTTAAAAATCATCCATAATGCCGAAAGCACGGCCGGCGCCCCGCCCACAAGTGGTAGTTCTCCTAATCCTTTCGCCCCGAACGGTCCAAACGGGTATGGATTTTCAAGAATTCTGACATGGAATTCCGGCATTTCAGTCGGTGTGGGAATGATGTAATCCGTGAATCCGGTGATATCAAAGTGCCCGTTTTCCAATTTAATTTTTTCATAAAGAGCATAACCGATACCCTGCAGCGAACCGCCCTGAATCTGAGCGACAGCCTGATCGTAGTTTATCGCTTTTCCTATTTCGTGAGTGGTATAATATTTGGTGACCCGGATCTCAAATGTCACGGGATCAACCTCGACTTCGGCCACAGCCGCTGCCCAGGAGAACACCGGATAAGCGTCGCCTTTCCAGGTGATATCATCAAACTTAATAATCGGGGGATGTACATACTCTTTTTCGATGGTTAATCCCGCGTTTTTCTTTGCTTCGTCGATAAAAGAAATAATTTGGTCCTCTCCGTGGAAATATCCCATCCGGTATTCATAATCAATACCCGTTTTTTTCTTCAATCCGGCAGCCAAAGTCTCAACCATTTCTTCGGCGGCCCTGATTAAAAGATCACCGACAATCATAGTCGACCGGGAAGCGACTGTCGGCCCGGAATCCGGCACCAGATCCGTATTTACTTCTGATAGGATAATGTTTTCCCTGTCAATCTGCAGCGCTTCGGCGAGGATATTTCGGAACGCGGTTTGTTCACCCTGCCCCATTTCCGTATTTGCAGCGAAGATAACCGGAGATCCGTTTTTGGAAATTTCAACCCGAATCTTTCCCCGGATTTTGTTTTCTCCGTTTCCGGT
>JBFXGD010000233.1:0-4612 GCA_050178385.1 Calditrichaceae bacterium | reverse complement strand
AGCGTTCGCACAAACTGCCCTGTATCCGCGGAGTTTATTCAGAAATAGGTCGAAAGCTCCATCGGGCAGTGAACGCCTTTTGGGATATAAATAAACGAACCGTCGCTAAAAACAGCTGAATTCAGGGCCGCAAAGAAATTATCCGTCGCGGGAACAACAGAGCCCAGGTATTCCTTTACCAAATCCGGATGATTCTGTATCGCGTCACTCATTGAACAGAATATGATCCCCATTTCAGACAATTTGCTCTTGAAAGTAGTTGCGACAGAAACACTGTCAAATACGGCATCCACCGCGACACCGGCAAACAATTCCTGTTCTTTCAGGGGAATTCCGAGTTTTTCATAGGTTTTGAGCAACTCAGGATCAACTTCATCGAGGCTCTCATATTGTGGTTTCTTTTTGGGAGCAGAATAGTAGACCATATCCTGATAATCAATTTTTGGATATTTTACCTTTGCCCAATTCGGTTCATTCATTTTTAGCCAGTTGCGATAACCCTTCAAACGCCATTCAAGCATAAATTCCGGCTCATTTTTCTTTGCTGAAATGGCCCGAATTACGTCCTCGTTCAGACCGGGCGGCAGGGAATCCGTTTCTATGTCGGTTATAAAACCGTATTTATATTCCTTGTTGGCCAAGGATTTTAATTTTTCTACTTCACTACTCATATAATGATGGCCTCTTTGTTTAAATGATTACATATTAACATCATAGCCAAGCATCAATTTGGCTTCATCACTCATCATCGCAGGGCCCCATGGCGGATCCCATACAAATTCAATTTCCACATCCTGTACACCATCCTGCTGACGGACCACTTTTTTTATATCCCGTTCAATTTGGCCGCTTACCGGACAACCCGGTGAAGTGAGAGTCATCCGTATCTTTACATGACCGTTTTCTTCTAAATCGACACTGTATATCAATCCGAGATCCACAATATTCACACGAATTTCCGGGTCATATACAACCATCATGGACTCTACAATTTCTTGTTCAGTTGTCATACTAAATTATCTCCCGCGTTTATCTTAATTAATTAGTACTGGTTGATTCCTCAACACCATAATATTTAACCGGAAATAAATTTTTATACCGATCTTTTACATCTCTGAGAGAAATTTCCCTAAAAAATTCTGCAAGTTCGTATTGAATTATTTCCATGGGCGTTTTGATATTGCACCGCGCTATTTGCTCACATTCACATAAATTTCCCGTACTGCACGAAATCAGTGTGATCGGCCCTTCCACAGCTTCTATCACATCGCGAATGTTAATTTCATCGATAGAACCGGATAGCATGTATCCGCCCTTTACTCCCTGAACTGATTCAAGCAGCCCTTTTTTTGACAATGACTGCAATACTTTCCCCAAAATTTCCTGGGGAATATGATAATTAGTAGCCAGGGATTTTGTGGTCACAAGGTCGTATTTATTACGATTTGCAAGATCCAGCATGGCGATGAGCGCGTATTCAATTTTTTTACTCAGTTTAAGCATTTTATCGTTACTCCATGTCCGACTAAATTTGTCGTATTTAACCCCAAAAAAATATCGGGATGAATACCCGACCAATTTTGTCGCATTTCTTAAATATAAAAGGATTAACTAAATCTGTCAATATTTTTTTTGGGTTATTTTTTATATTACAATGCTTCCGACGCTATAATCAGTATTCATCTATTCTCCGTTTGTTTGGTATAATTATTGCCTTTTCCTTCTAATAAAAACATAATTCGTATATGATTACGAATCGGATTAACTGAGATATTGAATATGTAAACTAAATATACAAACTGATCAAACAATAAAGTTATTCTTCTGTCGAAGATAAATAATTGGGAAATTAGGTTTATGAAACAAATTTTATTTATTATAAATGTCCACCCGGCTAGTGCCGCTATTAAATCGGTTCTGAAGACAATTCAGGAGAATCTTAATTCTGATACTACGCTTCACATATATTTTGAAGATAATGGGGTAAATTTTTTGTCCGACGCGTTTTGGGAACAAATATATCAGAATAAAATTTTGTTTTACGCGGATGCGTCTGATGTGCAGAAAAATGAAATGAAATACAGGGAAGAGATTGTATTTTCAAGTAAAAAATCATTGGCGCAACTCAGGGAAAGCGTGGATAAAATTATTTACGCTAATAACCAGGGCCGCAAAGTCTAAAAATTATAAATAGAAAAACAACAAAAATATTCTTGACTCAAATTTAATCGTTCTTTATATTTAGCATCTCTTTTGGGGCTGTAGCTCAGCTGGGAGAGCGCTTGAATGGCATTCAAGAGGTCAGGAGTTCGATCCTCCTCAGCTCCACTTCAAAGCCGTTGACGATGTCGGCGGCTTTTTTTATTTTAGATGGTTCTTTATGGACATCACAAAACGCTCCACGTCTTGCTCCTCCGTATCAAACGAAGTCATCCAGCGCACTTCATTGGTGTTCTCATTCCAGATATAAAAGAAATAGTCCTTTTGTAACAGCTTGATTATATTTTTGGGAATTATGGCAAAAACAGCGTTTGTCTGAACCGGCTGTGTAAGATTGACTTGATCAATGCCCTCCAGTTTCATGGCGAGTAACGAGGCCATTCTGTTTGCATGCAGGGCGTTTTTCAGCCATAGATTCTCCGATAAAAACGCATCAAACTGAACAGCAATATACTTCATTTTGGAGTGCAGCTGCATCCCCTGTTTTCTGATATATTTGAAATTTTCAGACATATTCTTGTTAAAAAAGATGACAGCTTCACCGAACATGAGACCGTTTTTTGTTCCGCCGAATGACAGCAAGTCAACACCGGCATCCCGAGTCATTTCTCTAAAACCGGTATTTAAAGCCACTGCAGCATTTGATATTCTGGCCCCGTCCATATGGAGAAAAAGACCATATTGATGTGCAAAATCCGCAATTTTTCTGATTTCATCGATGGTATAAAGGGTCCCCATTTCAGTTGGTTGGGTAATGGAGATCACTCCTGGCTGAGAATGGTGCGGAAAACCGAATCCATGCATAAACGGCTTAATCTGGTCGATCCGGATTTTTCCGTCAGCGGTGTGAACAGGCAGTAGTTTACATCCGCTGAATTTCTCCGGCGCCCCGCATTCATCAACATTGATATGAGCGGTTTCCGCGCAAATAATTGAATTAAAAGTGTTGGTTGCCGCCGTCAACCCCAAAACATTGGCGCCGGTTCCTCCATATACGAAATAAATATCCGTGTCTTCGCCAAAAACAGACTTAAATTTCTTGATTGCCGATTCAGTGTATGGATCATCCCCATAACCGATGGTATGTCCTGAATTACATTTTACGATCGCGTTCATGATATTTTCATGAACCCCTGAATTATTATCGCTTGCAAAACTTTTTTCAAGCATCGTCCTGTTAATCCCCTTTTAGTCAGTATGCGTCCCCAGGTGGACCATTAGATTTCCATTGGTATTGCTGTTTGGATCAGTATCTTCAATATATTTTTCAAGCGCGTATTTTACCGCGCTAAATGCAATATGATCCCAGGGAATTTCCGCGGCACGGAACAATCTGACATCAGAACACTCAAGCCCGGGTTTTCTAATAAAATTAGTTATTTTTGCCAGAAACAATAAATAAACCTGATCTATCTGAGGAATGCTGTAAACGGTGTGCAATCGTTCAATCTCTATCTGTGAATTTGTTTCTTCAATCGTTTCTCTGATTGCTCCTTCTTCAACGGTTTCATCATTCTCCATGAATCCCGCCGGAATCGTCCATAAACCCATGCACGGCTCTATGGATCTTTTACATAACATGATTTGATCATCGAGAACCGGAATACATCCGACAATCATCCTGGGATTTTTGTAATGGATTGTTCCGCAGGATTCACAGACAAATCTTGGAATATTGTCTCCATCCGGAATCACAAGAACAACCTTTTCTCCGCAATTGCTGCAGTAATTCATGGAGTGTTCCCCGAATCAGAATATTTCATACCATCAAGATCGGTATGACTGACAAAAACAGATATAATTCCTTCAAGACCTGCTTTGTCTGTTTCATCAAATCTGGCCATTTCCGGACTATCCAAATCCAGAACTCCGAACAATCCATTTCCCCATATGACGGGTATGACAATTTCTGAATTTGAGGCGCTGTCACAGGCGATATGGCCTTCAAATTCATGCACATTCGGCACAATGACCGTCTTTTCGCTTTCGGCGCATTTACCGCATACTCCCCTTCCCATCGGAAGCCGGACACAGGCAGGCAAACCCTGGAATGGCCCCAGAACAAGCTGATTATCTTTTAGCAGATAAAATCCGGCCCAGTTTATATCGGGTAAATTATGATATAGGAGGGACGAAACGTTAGCCATATTTGCTAGCAAATCCCTTTCGTTTTCCAGAAGGCTTTGAATTTGTCTTGTCAGTAGGCCATATATTTCTTTTTTTGATGATGATTCGATTTTACGAAACCCTTCCCCCATACAAACCTTTCATAGAATGTATCGAAAAAATGATGTTACAAATGACTTTCAGAGCCTGAGCCTGAAACAAATTCTTACAGATCCCGTTTTTTTCTAATGGAAATTATTATATCCCATTCCTTTTTAGAAACAGG
>JBFXGD010000232.1:0-4635 GCA_050178385.1 Calditrichaceae bacterium | reverse complement strand
CAAGGAAGATGATGGCATAGATGATATAACTGCCGACACCGTTTCCGATAATGGTATCCAGAGCATTTCCGCCCAAAAACCGCACCGAAGAGAGGTTGACGAATATAAAGAGCGCCACCCAGAAAATAGCCAGAATCGTTTTCAGATTTGTGCTGAACCGTTTTTCAATAAATTCAGGAATGGTGTATAGTTTCTTTTCGATAAATATGGGAAGAAAAAACTTTCCCACAATGATCAGAGTGATAGCCGCCATCCATTCATAAGAAGCAATCGCCAGGCCGATAGCGAATCCCGAACCCGACATACCGATAAATTGCTCGGCTGAGATATTCGCGGCAATTAATGACGCTCCAATGGCCCACCATGGCAGGGATTTACTGGCCAGAAAATAATCCTTCGAGTCTTTGATATGACCTTTTTTCTCACGCGATACCCATAAACCAAGCCCGACAATAAGAAGGAGATATCCGATAAAGACGATATAATCAATTGTGCCGAATTGCATAGAGATTCCCTTCATTTTCCATTTGACTGATTGTAGCCATTTTCAGATCAGGATAATGTCCAAAATTATTTGTTAAAATTGCAGATTTAACGAATACCGTGAAATCGGATTAAAAACTCCGAATTCCATATAACTATAATCTAATGAAACTATTAAATCACCGAAAGGATAATTCAGACCAAATCCAAAAGCAAATCCCTCCTGAGCTTCTTCTTTGAACAGGGAATTATACCCTGCCCGCAAAGCAAGCATCTCACGCCAGGAAAACTCCGATCCAAGATTCATATGAAGCTTCTGGTTGTTTGGATGTGTGGCATCACTTGCCATGGTGACCCGCCAATCTTCATTTTGAAAAACATCCACTCCCAGCCCGACAGTAAAAGCCAATGGCAAAGGCCAGGAATCCGTATCCATGTTGGCTACAATATTATCGTTATTTCCGCTGTTACCGGGATCGATGTCAACGGGTTGCAAAAGATCCTTACCCTGCATCTCTAATTCTGTTCCAAAATTTGAAATATTCATACCAATTGTCAAACCCCGGAACGCGGTTTTGTACAATAGACCCACATCCATTGCCACGGCATTGGCTGTTTCGTGCCAGATTTGCTGTTGAATAATTTTAACAGTCGTTCCAAATGAAAAACGATCTGTCAGTTCCCTGGCACATGAAACACCAAACGACAAATCCATCGCGTCCCATTTCTGCCCGGTACCCATCGGCGCGTTGGGGGTTGTAATTTCCTCACTGCCATAGTCGAGTTGATTGATACTGACACTCAATGCATTTACCCCAAATTTCATCACAAGACTTAGCCAGTTAAGATCTGTATTTACTAACCAGGGAGTGTGAGTCGCGTTTATTTGATTTCCACTAAGACTGGTCAATCCCGCGGGATTCCAGAATGCGCTCGTGGCGTCATTTGCTAAAGCAACAAACGCTCCCCCCATACCTGTAGCGCGGGCGCCGATGGGTATGGTTAAAAAATTGGCTGCCGTTGTCCCTACTTTCGTTTGGCCGAAAGCATTAAGGACAAAAGAGCAAATTAAAAGACTTATATAAATAGTATTTTTAATCATCGATTTTCTCTATTTAATAATTGCTAATTTACCCATTTTTTTCTGCTTTATTCCGGGCGCTTCAATGACATAAAAATAAACACCTGCGGCCACATCCAATCCTTCTTTTGTCCGTAAGTCCCATGTGCTTGTGCCGTCAAACAAATTACCTGTGTGTTGAATAGTCCTTACATGATATCCGTTTGAAGCAAAAATTTGAATCGTCGAACCCGCGGGAAGGTTAATAAAATTAACAACATGCTCACCCCTGCCCCGCACTTGTGAAGGAAGCGGTTCTTCATACACATTGGTTACCACGTAAGGATTGGGGACTACCCTGATGTCGTCCATTTCATCACGCGCCAGTTTAGAATCCACTTTTGCCAATTTTGAATGATACACAAACCGGTCTTTTGATGTAAAAGGTTTAAAAAAGGATAAATACAGACTATCCCCTGCTTGCGGCACAGCTGCATCAACACCAAGCCATGCGGGTGGTTTTGTAAATGTTATACGCCATGACAATTGACTGCCGTCTTCATTTGACAAATATACGCTGTCGAAATGACTCAAGGTATCTTTTGGTGTCGTTGGCGACTCCACAAAGCCATATTGGATTTTCTTGTGATTGGTAGAATCCGTTACATCATAAATGGCAAAATTTGTGGTGATGGTTTGAAGAGGGGAACTGGTCCCGAAAATAAGTGGCAATCGGGATGATGTCTGGCTTCTTTCATCATAAAAGACAAACAGATAATCTTTTGGGAATCGCGTACTGACAATATTACCGAATTTAAACTCAGAAACGACAGGGACAAGATTATCGTTTCGGTCATTGTTCCAGCTGCTCTTCGATGTGTCGAGTCTTACACTGTCAAGTACCTGATAACGTGTATTGAAAGATAAGCGGATACCGTCAAACACATCCCCATTTTCCTTCTGAAGATTGGTGTTACCCCAATAAACAGTATCACCGCTTGCCGAATCGACGACGTTATAGGCGAATGCAACCGGGACGTCCCGGATCAGGGAATCTAAAAATGATATTTCGTATGTTGTTTGTTTTAGATCAGTCTGATCGACGATCTCGGCGAAGGGTATAAATGTAGAATACCCCGCAATCCGGTCAGCAGGGAGTCCTGATTCCGGTGTTACATAACCGGCAACAGGAGCGGTTGGAGTTATAGCCGCGGTATTTCGATCAAGAACCAGATTGCCTGCCGCGTCACGATAAATGGTTTTTGTGTTTTCCGAGGGATAGATGGATTCATTTTCATTTCCGTGATCATAAGCGGCTACAGCATAATAATAGGTGCGTCCGTTGATCACATCGGTATCCACAAAACTATTCCTGATCCCGCTATCATTGCCGAGATAGAATGGTTTACCGCTGCTAAGTTCATATAACAAAGGGTCTGAATTAAAGAAGCCGCTTATGGAATTTTTGAGATCGTATTGGACATACGGTTTATAGTCAACAATTTCACCATACCCATTTGATATCACTTTCGCGTCTGCAAAATCCGGATCTGTACTTTTATAAATCTTATACCCTTCAAAATCAAATTCCTGCAAAGAATAATCATAGGATTTTTCTGCTTCCTTATCCCAGTACAGTGTTACACTGCCGTCTCCGGGAACCGCTGTCAGAGTTGGCTTTGTCGGCGGTTTCGGAAAATTGTAATTGGAATCATATATCAATTGCGCGATATTCTTGCTTCGTACGACGGCATCGTAATCATCTCCGAAAACCAGTGCCAGTGAGAATCTTTCTGTTTTTCCGGGGAGTAAAGGGAAATATCCGGATCCGAAAATAAAATCACCGTCTTCACCCCTTATCGCCCGGTTATTGACAATCGACTCAGGGACATCAAACCGGCCCGGACGCATTCGTTCCCACATCTCATTTTCGTCACTCATATCTAAATCTGTTGAGGGGACAAAATAGTCGAAACTGGTGAGCCCCAGCTGATCAGACTCATTTACATCTTTTTGGTCAAAATGGGGTTCACCACTTGTAGGCTGACCATCACCTTCTCCATAATCGCCAGTGTCAGGCTTACCATCCGCTCCCACATCATCTGTCTGCGCATCCCAGTCGCCATCATTGTCAATGCCGTCATCCCGGGCCTCGTCTATCAAAAGATCATTGAGTCCAATACCGTTGATATAATCAAAATGCTGAACCGGAGCCAACGTATCTATCAATACAATTCCTTCTGTAGTTTCCTTATATTGACGATAATGCAATTGGTAATTTTCATCAATCAAGCCATCAAGATCATTGTCCAGACCATCAAAAGCATTTTTATTAATTGTTAAGCCCGATGTTCCTCCAAGCTTCATATTGCCTTCTTCAAGAATGGTCGTATCGGGGATTAGCGTAAATGTTTTACCGAGAGAGACAACGTCAACACGTTCATTTGGCATGGTGAACTGAGTCCGCTCATAAGTGTTCTTCTCTATCAGAATCATTTCATCACCCGGCTGAACCTTCCTCGGGACAAAATCTGCTTCGTTAAAATAAGGAGCAGACCCGTTTAGAGCATTGTCACCGTCATTGTCTATGCCGTCATACGGATTTCCCGGAGATTCAAGAAACGCGTATCCTATATAACCGACTTCGTTCGGATTGGGTTGCCATTTTGGATTTGCTGAGGGATTAATATAATGATCAAAGTCCCAGGTATAAACGATCGATTCCCGGACATTAAAGAAGGATGCATCATCCATCCATTCCGTTCCGCCCTGTGGTCCTACGCCAAGATAGGTACCAATTAGAGTTCCGAAAGAAGCCTGATTAAAAACTTCCGTCCCCACATTCGTAATTTCATATACCCAGAAGATGACATCCTGGGCCAGAAAATTTGACCATTGCATACCCCGAACCGCAACCTGGATTCCCTGTCCTTTTCGGCTTGTATCATTACTGTCAGGCAAGAACTGATAGCGCTGCCACATTTTCAGGTCATTGGCATCATCCATCAAAAAATAGCTCTCCTGATCAGAATTCTCTACACCGCGGCCGAAATATCCATTCCATTCAGCGCTTCCATTTTCGCCTATCCAGT
>JBFXGD010000231.1:0-4666 GCA_050178385.1 Calditrichaceae bacterium | reverse complement strand
GAACAGCAGTTTTTTGAATCGATCATTTCCGCGTTCAACAAAACAGAATTTGACGTACTCGTTTCAACCGGCAAAAGGGTGAAGGCGGCAAAATATAACCGCCGGTCCGCAAACATACAATTTGTCGATTGGGCGCCGGGAACTTCGGCTATCAGGCAAAGTGATCTGGTCATATTCCATGGCGGTTACGGTACGGCGATGGAAGTGGTTACGGCCGGGAAACCGTCCGTTGTCATCCCTTCCCATTCAGAGCAGGAAGGAAATGGCAGGCGTCTGGAGAAATTGGGCGTAAGTAAAACAATCATTCCGATAGAGACAGAATCGCAAATGGATGTCCTGGAATATTCCTGGCCTTACGGAAATTATCAAATGTTAGCGGGATTCAATTTTAAATTAAACGAACAGGAAATTCTGTCATCTGTCAGGGAATTATTAGGAGAAGAGATCTATTCAAAGGCGGGTAAACTATCTGCTGACCTTAAAAAGTATCAGGTTGATGCGGACTATGACAGTATCATCAAATTTTAATAGTTTCAAGCGCCTTGTGTGATTTGATCATCATCAGATTATCAACATTTACCGGGTGGTAATTATATGCTCAAAAAGAATCAAAAAAAACGGATCGGTCTTTGCCAAAGTTATTTGTTTAGTTTCATCCTGATCTTTTCTCTGATCCGGACGGTTTACGCGGGTTTTGGAGTGAAATACGAGCCGCCGGATGGTAAAGTCCTGCACGGTTTAGGACAGTACATTTCCGTCTATTACAGTGACGAGGAAAATTGGCAGATGGTCGCTGATTATCAGGCGGCAACCGGTCAAATACCCGTGTTATATTCTGTTTACGCGTCAATTGATCCCCTTCTCAATTCTATCGATTTTACGGACTTTACAGAAATAATCTCGGCTCATCAAAATCCCTACATACTCGTGGTCGGTCTTGGACTGCTGGATTCCACGTATGCTCTTGGAAATACAAATATCCCGGTTCAGGATATATTGTCAGGCAAACTTGACAAAAATATTATTCAAATAGCCGATCGAATAAAATCTTTGAATTATCCGGTTTTTATCCGGCCCGGTTTTGAATTTGGTTCGGGAAACGATGGATTGCACAGCGATCCCGACCTTACCTCTCAAGAGTTTGTCAGTGTCTGGATTTATATATACAATGTTTTTCAGGAAGAGAATGTTGTCAATGTCTCCTGGGTCTGGAATACGGTGAATCCGCAGTCTTTTAATTATTTAGACTGGTATCCGGGGGATCAATATGTCGATTGGTGGGGGATCAATTATTTCACTGCATATCATATCGAAAATTCCGACCAATTTCTTGCCGACGCGCTGAGTCATCAAAAACCGATAATGATCTGTGAGTCCTGTCCGATTCAGGATGATGGCACTTTAAATGAAGCGAATCTTAACGACTGGTTTGCCCCGTATTTCGAAAAAATTCATGCCAATTCACATATAAAGGCTTTTGTATATATCAGTGACCCATGGGATCGCGGCCCGTTCTCGTCCTGGCCCGACAGCAGAATTTCCGCCAACGAGGTGATAAGGACGGCGTATGCTGCTGAACTGAATGACTACCGTTATATTCATATGAGCGATTATTTCTCGACACCGGAAATGATTGGAGGGTACGCGCATCCATTCCCGGTCATTGCTTTTAACGCGGATGCATCAGAAAACAGCATTGATCTGACCTGGAAGATGCCGGCTGATTCGCTTGTGAAAGGAGTCAGGATACTTCGGAAAACGGATGGAGTTCCCACAAATCCTGCAGATGGACTGATATTATTTGATTCAACAGGAACTACCTTCGCAGATACAAATATTGTTTCGCCAAACACATATTATTACGCTGCATATACCTTTGATGAAACAGGAAAATATTCAGAAATTGTAATTGATTCTTTAAATATGGATGAGATGAATCCGGTCGAAGATGGCGACATTCCCGTAAAGTTTTCGATGTCGCTGCGGAATTACCCGAATCCGTTTAACGCGTCGACAGTGATTACCTGGGAACAGTCTAAGCCGGGTGTTACAGAAATTATTTTGTACAATATCCTCGGTGAGAAAATTCAATCTGTTTATAAGAATTCGGAAACAGCAGGCAGTAAACGATTCCGTTTTAACGCGGAGAATTTGCCATCGGGCATCTATTTTGCCGCGCTGACAGTGACTTCAATAAATTCAGCCCTGAGGGGAGATAACTCTTACATGTACCGCGACATCATAAAAATGATCGTTCTAAAATAATGCACCTTCTAAATTATTTCAGGGATATTCATTGGAAATAACTGAAAACTATAAAGATATTGAAAAAAAATCGGCCAAAGGAATTAAATGGGTTGGAATCGCCGAGCTTTTTATCCGTCTTTTTCAGTTCGGAACCACTATCATTCTTGCCAGAATACTCCAGCCTGAAGACTTTGGAATCATAGGAATTGTACTCATTTTCACTCAACTCATTTATGTGTTGTTCGATTTTGGATTCAGCACGGCTCTGATTCAGAAAAAACATACCGATGATGATCATTTCTCAACCACTTTTGTAGTCAATATGATTTCCGCGGGCATTTTTGCTGTACTGGTTCTGCTGAGTTCAGCGGCCATTTCAGAATATTTCAGGATGATTCAACTGAACGCCATTCTGAAAGTATTGACGATTGTTTTTTTCTTTTACGGAATCAACGCCATACCGGTCGTGCGATTAATGAAGGATATGCGTTTTCGGCTTTTAAGCGCGCTTCAGATGGTCGCGGTTCTGGGGTATGCCCTGGTAACCGTTAGCTTCGTGGCGCAGGGGGCAGGTGTCTGGAGTTTTGTTTACGGCATCATAGCCGAACAAGTCATCCTGACGTTACTTCTTCTGATTTTTGCATGGTGGAAGATCCGTATACGGTTTAATTTTAAGATTTTCAAAGAATTGTTTTCTTTTGGCGGAAATGTGTTCGGGATGAGGGTAGCCGCTTATGTCAACGCAAATTCACCCGGTTTTATTATCGGAAAGGTCCTTGGCGCGGCGCAGTTGGGATTTTATTCAATCGCTTACCAATTGATAGAATTTCCTGTTCAGCGAATCGCAAAAAATGTTTTGAAAGTGATGTTCCCGGCATTTTCAAAATTACAGGATGATCCGGATAATTATAAAATTTTGTACAAAAAGACATTATATCATCTGATGCTGCTTACATTTCCGATCTTCGCGGGATTGGCGGTAATTGCGCCGCAATTTATAAGGCTTGTATACGGAGAGAAATGGATCATCGCCATTCTTCCATTACAGATATTAACTTTTGCGGGACTGATCCGGACGCTCTGGGTTCTCAACAGCGCCATATTTTTGTCAAAAGGCAGGCCCGATATCGAACTTAAAATCAATCTGGTTTATTTTGCTTTCCTGATACCGTCAGTAATCATCGTTTCTCCTTCCGGCATCGTAAATGTGGCCCTGACCGTCTCCGGCGTGATGTTTATATTTTGGATTATCGCGCTGTTCAAAGCGCTCGGTCTGATTCAGATGAAACCAGGTGAAATCATGTATGTGTTTTCAGTCCCCATGCTCGGCGTTGTTTCTTTCGTTCTGTTTGATTTGTTTATTAAATACAGGTTTTTACGGGATGCATCGGATCTCTTTCAATTATTGGTGACTATTGTTGTAAGCATCATTATTTATGTTCTGATTGTACTAAAATTTGACCGGGATATTCTTAGGAAAATAATGAAATTTGTAATCGCGTAATTCCGTTCTCATGATGATTGGTTCCATTTTAATCGTGTTAAGAAAAAGATTAGTCTAATTATGATCTGTAAAAAAATATTATTAATTATCCTGGTTATACCTTCCGTGATTTTGGCACAGGCTGATCCTGTGAACTGGACAAAGCACGTAATATCTGATGCCGTCGGATTAGCAAAAAAAAACGCGGTCGTCGATCTTGATCTGGACGGCGATCTGGATATCGTCTGCACAGCCAATCCGGAGGGAGGCGGAACGGAAGATGCAGGCAAGAGCAATGTGCTCTGGTTTGAAAACAACGGAGCGGAGAGTTTTACCTGGCGTAATATTGATGCTTTATTTGTAGGCGCGCGAGGTCTGGCGGTTGGGGATCTCACGGGCGACGGTTATCCGGATGTGGCGGCGGGAAGCGCCCGTACTTCCAAATTGGTTTGGTATAAAAATGACGGCTCACCGACAGACGGCGGCTGGATAAAATCAACGCTCGGCGGCAACGCCCCGCTGAACTACCAGGTACTGATTGTGGATCTTGACCGGGATGGTGATATGGATATCGTGGACGGAATGGGAGATGATGCCAATCCTCCCGGATCGATCGTTGATTCTCTGCGCTGGTTTGAAAATAACGGTTCTCCCACACCAACTTTCACGATTCATAAAATCGCCGGTTATTCTTCACCAAGCGCGGTGGCGGCTGCTGATTTTGACGGGGATAATCTCACGGATATCGTCAGCATGTCGTGGCTCAGTTACTCTAGTTTAATACCGGTTGCCGGTGAAGACGCGCGCTGGTGGAAACAGGTGTCCGCCGATTCATGGACGCAGCAGCAGGTTATACAAACATCATATGGCGGAAATGACGCAGTCGTAGCCGATCTGGACCAGGACGGCGACATGGATATAGTGGGAGCGGGGTAT
>JBFXGD010000230.1:0-4671 GCA_050178385.1 Calditrichaceae bacterium | reverse complement strand
CTTTTTTTGTTTAATATTATATCACAAGGCGCGGAAATGACACATGAGATCGGGAGGTGGAGATATGAAATTTGCCATGGTGGGAACAGGATTAATGGGTTATCCTATGGCTCAAAGGCTGTTAAGTAGCGGCTACGAATTAACTGTTTTTAACCGCACCGCCGAAAAATCGGCTTCATTACAGAAACAGGGCGCGCGTATCGCGAATGACCCGATGGAAGTCGTTTTAAATTCCGATGTCATCATCCTGATGCTTGCTGATTTTAACGCTGTTAATGAAACGATGTTGTCCGCAAATATCCAATCGTTACTTGCGGGAAAAACCATCATCCAAATGGGGACAATCGCTCCGGATGAAAGTCAGTTGCTTTTGGAGAGATTTTCAAATCACGGCGCCGAATATTTGGAAGCTCCGGTTCTGGGCAGTATTCAACAAGTCAAAGCGGGAGAGTTGTTTATATTGGCCGGCGCAACCGAAAAGCAATTCGAAGAATATGAGAGTTTATTCAAAATATTTGGATCAACCGTTTATCATATCGGAGAAGTGGGAAAAGCGTCTGCATTAAAACTAGCTTTAAATCAATTGATCGCTTCATTAACCGCTTCATTTTCATTGAGCCTGGGTCTTGTGCAAAATTCCGGCGTTGATCCTGATCTTTTCATGCGTGTTCTTAGAAAAAGCGTCCTCTACGCGCCGACTTTTGATAAAAAACTGGATAATATGAAAAACCGTAATTTTGATCCGCCAAATTTTCCTGTAAAGCATCTCCTGAAAGATATTGAGCTCATACTGAAATCTTCGGTCAAAGCAGGTTTGAATACTGCGCATCTTAATGGGGTTCGTGAAATACTTGTTAAGACCGTGGAAGCCGGTATGGAAGAAAAAGATTATTCGGCGCTTTATAATGCGGTAAATCCGGCCACTTGATATTTGACTACATGTTTCTGTAGCACACGGCGGGATTGAAAAGATAACTTTCATTTTTTATAAGGACTGAAATCAGTCTGAAATGAAAAAAACAATTTAAATTTAAAAATCGCCATTGCTAATTGGAAACATTTATTCGTAATTTTACGTTAATACGGATATTATTTGAGAATAGATTCAATGAACCTGATAAACAAAATAACAGCTGTAACCGTGATGTTGGTTCAGTTATTATTGCTTCTGCCGCTAAATCCCGGGCTGGAGGGTAGTGCCTATTCAGAACCTGACGGTATTTCTGACAATATGAATTCATTGGCGATTATGAACGCTGATGAAAACATGTGGACGCAGAATTATCAGGAGACGAGAACTCTCCAGGTTAATCAAACTCCGGTACTGTATCTTAATTCTAAATCCGATATGGATGCGATTAAGGATGAAAGCATCCGCGACTATTTGATAAACAATGTGTTATTCGAAAATTCCCCGTTTATTATTTATAAACTTCCGTTAGCTCTCCAGACTTCGGATGGTTGAGGGCACTCTCAAAATTATTTTAATTGTACATTCTAACTTTAAGAATGCTAATAAAAATTAATGTTTTGAGATTTTGCACTCAATTATAGGAGTATTTCCAATGAAGGATATTATAAATATAGTCCTCGTGGTTATTATGGGCGCTTCATTATTCGGTCTGATGGTCTATGTGTTTTATATCGGATTAAGTTCCGATAATAAGAAAATGGATAAAAATATTCTTCCGCCGGCAAACGACATAAAAAAATTAAAGAAGGCATGATGCGTTCATCAGGTTTGCTATTAAAAGTAAAACCTGTTTGTGTGATCAGTTTGGAAATGAAGTTTAGCCAAACCCATTTATGATAGACCCGGATTGTAAATAATAAAGTCCGGGTTAACAAAAATCCAATTATGATTTTTTCAAAAACATGATTGAAAGTGAGGAAAGTATGTTAGGGAGCATCGGATTTGGAGAGCTGATGGTCATATTTTTAGTGATATTGCTGTTCTTCGGCTCAAAAAGACTGCCTGAAATGGCAAAAGCTCTTGGAAGAAGTGTAAATGAGTTTAAAAGAGGCCTCAATTCCGCGGTATCTGATATTCAGTCTGAATTGGAACTAAATGAATCTGTCCAAAAGAAAGCATCGGTTAAAGATGAAATTATAGAATCCGCAGGAACAGGGGTTGAAGATAAACTTAAAATGGTTTGATGTTACAAAGCGGGGCGCAAGCCCCGTTTTTCATTTATAAATATATCAGCATTTTTGCGTTTTCCGGTAGAGCGCGATAAATAGCCTTTGTATCTTCCTTTGAGAGATTTAATTCAAGCCATAATTGGGTTACAGGTGGCTTTAAATGATATAATTCTGCAAAATCCCCGCTTAATTGAAAATATACGGACTTCAAATGATAGTATATAAAATGCAGCCGCTTATGAATAAATGATTCATCTGATTGCCTGAATTCAATTCTCATATGATGATCAAAAAGCAGTGTAAAATTAACATCACTTTCCTTATTATAAATCTGCTGCTGCTCTGCTTTTCCTGCTTCTATCGTGTCTTTTGGGGCTATTTTCACTTTTATCGGAGCTTTTGTGATCGTCGCCCAGTCTTTTTGCAGCGTATATGGCGAGGACACTTTCCCGAATCTGTTTCGGGCGGTCAGCAGAGTGCTTTTATCATACGTGATAATCCTGCTTTCCCTCAGCGGAACACCTTTTATTTCCAGAATGGCGAGGCTGTCCCTGAGATTGACCACGAGATAAATTGAATCATCCTTTGCCAGTTGAATACGATTTTTCCAGAATTGCTCTTCCGTTTCCAGCTCTCTCAAACCCGATTCGGACTTTTTATCAGATTTCTTGTCATTTGCGGAATTTTCCGAAGAATGGGTTTCATTGCTGGTGCATGTTAATGGCAGAATAAGGAAAATTAACAGAACAATGACCACAGGGGGAAAAAAACTGATCAGGAATTTCCGAAGAGTATGATTATCTTTTTTTAATTCAGTAAAATATGATCTGAATTTCGATTTTAATCTCTCAATAATGTCTATTATCTTGTTTTTCATATCAGTATATAAAGATCCTTGAGCCTAATTCCAATGTTTGATAGGTTTGTTTTAATTCTTCGTCGTCAAGCCTTATACAACCGTGTGTAACCGGCATTCCGAGCATTCTTTTATACAAAGTGCCGTGAACCAGATAGCCTTTTCCGAAAGACAGGGCATAGTCTCCAAGAACACCATATTCAAACCTTTCAGAAGAATTCGGCGGTGGAACAGGCAGGCCCTCTTCTATAAATGCCCAGTCTGGCATTTTCCAGACAGGAGCGACAAGTTTGATTTGAACACGAAACATTCCCCTGGGTGTTTTGAATATCCACTGCCTCTCGTCCCGGGCCTTCAAAAGTGTATAGCTGCCGGTCGAACAGACTCCCCTGTATAATTCCTTCAATCCTTTTTTGAGATAAAATTCATTTCCTGATGTATTTACGATCATATATGGTGAATAAGGGGTTAACCGGCGGTACCGATTTTTTAGATTTTCAATATTTCTTCTAAGTTTTGACGCTTCCGGGCCGGATAAATCGGAAGGAACAGATTGGTTAAACCGATTGGCAACTGTGTAGTAAAATTCTCTCAGATCAGGAGAAATAACCATAAAAATGATCGAGAAAAAGATGCCAAGGATAAATCCGTCCCTCATGAAAGAGTAACCGGTGATGCCGGTTTTTTTATTGTCATCCCTCACATTTTCCGTATCGGGTGATGTATTATCCATATTATTTTTCATATTAATTTGAAGTTCACTTAACTAATTATTTTGAAAGGTACTGATCATATAATAAATGATGCTGCATCTTGAGTGATCCAACAATGATGACCTTTGTATGTGTTTCAACTAAATTATACATTTTATCCATGTCATTATTATTCAGGGCGATACATCCGTCGGTCCAGTTAAATCCCTGTCCTCCTCCGCCGTGTATTTCAATCAGTCTCCCTATATGAGAAAGCGCCGGAAGTGTTCCGTTTTTTATCCCTGCTTCAAATCGCTGCCGGTCTGTATCGTTGGGATAATTTAATTCAAGCGCTTTATAATATTTTGTATGTGGCGGTATTTTCTTTTTGACTATTGTATAAATTCCTTCCGGGGTGGCTTTATCGCCGCTTATAGTTTTTGGACCAATCCAGTTTGGACCAAGTTCTATCTTATATCTGTCTAATAATTCTCCCGCTGTGTAAACGGTGCAATAATGCTCCAGTTTTTCGATGACTATTAATGTTGCCTTCTCTTTTCGCGACTCATTTAAAGCTTCTTCAACCCATTTTTGCCAGATAGGTATTCCGGCTAAATAATCTGTTATTATCCCGGAAATAGTTGATTTTGCATTCTCAATTTTACCGGCCGCCTGATTCATTTTTTTTGAGGCAAGAATAAAATCGCCTCTTGCAGACGCGTATTCGCTTTCTAAAAGCAGTAACTCGCCGGTGAGAGTCTCATGTTGAGATTTTTTTGAAACAGGCAGATAGGAAAACCGGTTCTTATAATCTCCGAGGATATTTTTGAGATATGGTATCCCTATGGTCAGTGAATTTCTCAGCGAATCGCTTTTTGCCCGCACCAGCAAAGTCAGATTTATGGCGTCAATAACAGTCTGGTCCGCAAGTAACAGGGCATCCCTGTAATTTCGGAGAAAGACCGGTTTGATATTCTCCGC
>JBFXGD010000229.1:0-4760 GCA_050178385.1 Calditrichaceae bacterium | reverse complement strand
GGCGGGCGGTTTCGGGCAGGAATATCCGGGCGGCAGCGGTCAGATACGATTTTTTGGCACATCGGCATCCGCGCCTCACGCGGCGGCCTGCGCGGCGGCGATCTGGTCCGCGTATCCTGATCTCACAAACACGCAGGTAAAAAACCGAATTTTAAATTCAGCGGTGGACCTGGGAACGGCGGGATTCGATTATCTGTACGGCTACGGCAGAATCGATGCCCAACAGGCGGCCGATTCCCCGCAATTCACCGTCAGCGGGATCAACGGGGCAAATAATTCATTGATCAGTACGTCGCTATCCCCGGGTGACAATTTAGCCGAACTGACCGGATACACTTTCACGGCCGATCAGGCACCCAATAAGGTGTATCTGAATTTCATAAGTTTTTCCGTCGGCGGGACGGTAACCGGGAGCGATATTAATGATTTTTTCCTTTACGAAGACACGGACGGCGACAAGGTCATCACCCCCGGCGTGGACAATTTACTGGACAGCCGGTCATTTACTCAAAATCCTGTTTTTACCAATCTCGGTTACAGCTTTACAGGTACGGGAAGTGATTTGATTCTCGCGGCGGATATCAAATCAACGGCTAATCCGGAGCACACAATGAGCATCGCTATCCTAAATAACACCGACGTGAACGCCTATTTTAACGTGTACCCTTTTTCGACCAATTTCCCCTTTAATCCCCCGGATATCAGTCTTCCGGTGGAACTGCTTTACTTTACCGCGCTTGCCAGGGATAATTACATCCATATATCCTGGGAAACGGCCGGCGAAATCGACGCCGCATATTTTGAAATCGAAAAAAATGACGCCGTGATCGCCCGAATGCAGGCGGCCGGCAACAGCAGTTCCGGGCAAACTTATTCCTTCAGCGATGAACATCCGATCTATGACAAGGAATCCCTTTACACCCTGTATCTCACCGAAACAAACGGTCACAGGGAACGGCTTCAGTCTTCCGCCGCGACGATGGCGTATCCGAAAAAGCCGCTTATTCTGCGGAACTATCCGAATCCTTTTAATCCCGAAACACGCATCCGCTATTCCCTGCCGGGGGACGCGCGTGTTGAGCTGGCTGTTTTCGATGTCAGAG
The DNA here is from genome assembly GCA_050178385.1 of Calditrichaceae bacterium. Taxonomy (GTDB): domain Bacteria; phylum Calditrichota; class Calditrichia; order Calditrichales; family JBFXGD01; genus JBFXGD01. The sequence goes on along the minus strand of JBFXGD010000229.1, from coordinate 3,657 downwards.
GGGCGATGGTCCGACAACTGGTTAATGAATACCAAAAAGCGGATCAGTATGAACTTTCGTTCTCCGGAGAGCGGCTCGCATCGGGAATTTATCTTCTCCGTCTCGTCACAACCGATAATGATGGAGTCAGATCATCCCGGACACGGCGTATGCTGCTACTAAGATAGCGATTCAGGCAAACTGCACCGATGATTTTACAATTTTCGGATTGATCAGTTTTTCAAAATCCCTGTACTTCATTTTGACCAGCTCACGGTGTGAACCGGCATTAAAGGCGATGTCTTCATCATCCGTCAGGCTTTCGGCCACCAGAACCTGCATACCGTACAGATTCCCAAAGGGCGGCATGGCGCCGATTTCACAGTCCGGGAACGAATACTTAAATTCCTCTTCGCTGGCCAGCTCCACTTTTTTTGCCCCGGTGTTTTCTTTGAGCATTTCAAAATTGACCCGGTACGAGGCGGGAAGCACCAGCATGGCCAGGGTGTTGTCGATTTTGATCATCACCGTTTTGGCCAGTTCCTTTCCGGGGATGTGGGTCAGCGCGGCGACTTCCTGCGCGGTGTACGCTGGTGAATGACTCAGTACCACATACTTGACCTTATGTTCGTCAAGCAATTGTTTAATTTTTTTGACCGGCATAAAACTCCTCCCCTTTTAAATGATTAAATCTATGAAACAACGTATGCGTTTAAGCAATTCACTCATCATCTAATTTTCGGGTTCATACATCACCGGGACGCTGGCTTATAAAACATTTTACTCAGGAATCGCGCTGCTGTTTCCCAAAAGAGGAAAAAAGTAGGAAGTAGGAAGTAGGAATTTTAAGAAAAAAGAAAAAAGAGTAAAAATAGTCTGAACCTGGATTAAAATAATTAAATGATTGGGATGATTAAAAAACCGGAAATCAGAGTCTTCATCTAATCACACGACTCATACCAAATCCCGAAGGGATGAAATTATTGTAGAAAAACAAACCCCCACAACATCCCGAGACCCCGTCGGGGTCGTACAATCACCGCGGGAATCCCTATGCTGCCCGTCAGGATAATTTGGTTGTTAATCCCAAAGCAAGCGTTTGGATTCTTCGGGGCGAATTTTCTGTTCGGGCTGAAGGACTGACCCTCCCCTCTATCCCCTCCCTTATGCATAAGGGAGGGGAAGGGCACGATTTATCGGGCCCGGGGTGGGTTAAAGAAGCAGGAAGTAAGAAGTAGGAATTTTAAGATAAAAGAAAAAAGAGCGTTAAGAGAAAAGAGTTAAGAGTGGGTGCGTCCCAATTTGGTTGCAACATCACAATTCACATATGTCATCCAGGAAGGATCTTCTGCTTACTTGGGAAAATTGATCGGACAAAGCATAAGATTCCTACGGAATGACATGTCGAGAATCGTTACCGGGAAATGGTTGTCTCTCTTGCCGGTCATCCTGCCCGCCAGAGGCGGGTTCAAAGAAGAAGGATCTTCTGCTTGCTCGGGAAGAGAAGAAAAGTAAGAAGTTGGAAGTAAGAATTGTAAGAAAAAAGAAAAACAAAAAAGTGTGTTGAGGGCGTGAAGGAGTAAAATATCTTCTATGATTCTATTCGCCCTCAAGCACACTTAAAAAGGAAAGCTACTAAACGCTTGCTTTTTGCCCTTCTATCAGCGCCTTTGCGCCGGGTGTGAGCAAGTAAATCAACAGACCGGTGGCTATCAATGCGGCCGGCATGTACAAATTGAATATACCGCCTTTTGCCATCAGCTCAGCGCCGGCCACCGTGTAACCGCTTATCATGCTGGTTGCCGCAGCCATTACTCCCAGAGGAAGAGCCCATTTCCGATGACTTAACACCGCATAGATAAAGGTCAACCAGGCGGCAGCCCCCATCCATGTGGACATTTGCACTACAGCATACATTCCCTTAAAAACCTTTGGAATATCGGTTTCAAAACCCAGGTACTGATAGCGTGAAATCATGGCTACGCCGATAATGTAAGTAAGCACATAAGCCAGCCCGGCCACAAAGGTGAGCAGCACCGTTTTGCGGTTGACACTTCCCATGTACATCATTCCGAACCAAAGCACCGCGGCAATGGCAAAAACAGTCATGGTTGGCTTTGGAAGATGAATACTTCCTGCAGGTATTGTTGGGAAAAAACCGGAAAGCAAATGCAGAGCGGCTGCTACGGAGCCCCAACGCCAGCTCCATTCCTGATTGGTGACGAATCCATAAAGAACCGCAGCCCATAATGCGCTGGCAATGATACCCAGTGAGCCCAGCATGGAGTGGGTAATTTCTACGGCCACGGCCTCATCCGGACGTCCTCCGACAAGTTTACCATCTACTACGATCATGTAGTTTTGCGCCAATAAGTAAAGAAGCAGGATACCCGTAAAAATCCCGACGATCGCGAGAACGATTCCGATTAATTTGTTTTTTTGCATCATTTTTCTCCTGGTTACTTGTTTGAAAGTTTGTGATTTATTTTATTATGTAATATAAGTACGTAAGTGCTCACTAACAAATAAAGAATTTATTTTTTTTGGACTCAACCCTCTCCTACCTAAGACGGGCAGGCTTCAAAATGGGAGAAATGTGAATTCCGCCTGACAAAGAGAAGTAGGAAGTAGGAAGTTTAAGAAAAAAGATAAAAGAAAAAGGAAAAAAGAGTCAGAACGGTCTGAACTCAGATTAAAATGATTAAATGATGACCATGATTAAGAAGTTGGAAATCAGAGTATTCACGTAATCAGGCGAATCATAGTTCAGACAATGAGGGGAAGAGGATAAGTAGGAAGTTGGAAGTAGGAAGTAAGAAGTTTAAGAAAAAAGAAAAAAGAGAAGAAACCCTGTGTCTGAAGCAGGAAGTAAGAATAAAAAGCGTTCAGAGTTAAGAGCGCCATGGTCACCGTTCACTGCAACGAATCAGACCTGTCATCCTGCCCGCCAGAGGCGGGTTCAAAGAAGAAGGATCTTCTGCTTGCTTGGGAAGAGAAGAAAAGTAGGAAGTGGGAAGTAAGAAGTTTAAGAAAAAAGATAAAAGATAAAAGATAAAAGAGTAAGAACGGTCTGAACTCAGATTAAAATGATTAAATGATGACCATGATTAAGAAGTTGGAAATCAGAGTATTCATGTAATCAGGCGAATCATAGTTCAGACAAAGATGGGAAGATAAGTAAGAATTTTAAGAAAAAAGAAAAACAGACACTACATCACCTGCGATCCTGTCATGGTTTTTATCAAATTACCAATATTTATCATTAATTCTTGGGTTTTTAATGCACACATCAATCCAAATCCCGAAGGGATGAAATTATTGTAGAAAAACAAACCCCCGCAACATCCGCGACCCCGTCGGGGTCGAACAATCACCGCGGAAATCCCTATGCTACCGGTCAGGATAATTTGGTTTTTAATCCCAAAGCAAGCGTTTGGATTCTTCGGGGCGAATTTTCTGTCCGAGTGGATTAATTAGAAAAATGGAAACAATGATCGCGAGTTAAAATTCGCCAGGGCTTTTTGCTACTTTTTGGCTTTCAAAAAGTAGGGAGGAAAGAATAATTAGGAAGTAAGAATTTTAAGAAAAAAGATAAAAGAATAAAGAAAAAAGAGTAAGAACGGTCTGAACTCAGATTAATATGATTAAATGATGACCATGATTAAGAAGTTGGTAATC
>JBFXGD010000228.1:0-4850 GCA_050178385.1 Calditrichaceae bacterium | reverse complement strand
TGCAGGACATATCCGTTTTGGCCGGAAAATTTAAAATCCCGTTCCCGTTGGAAACACACCGCCGGTGAATGTCCGGGAATCGGCAAAGGAAAAAAATATACCGGGAAAGACATAACAAACATTCATAATGGTGAAGGTATCGATTCGGTTAAATAGATTTGAAAGGAGTTTTTTATGCAGCGATTTGTCAAAAATTTAATTTCGATATCCATTTTCAGTATACTTCTTCTCTTCTCATGCAGCCCAAAAAATATTCATCCGACTGATGTATCGCTTAATGGTGTTCTGTGGATGCAGCATGCCGCCGAATACAGGGCCCTGACCTATCAGGCATATAACACCGCCGCAGAAATGCTCAATATTTCTCTCGCTGACTCCAACTGGACAGCCGCGTTGGGACAGCGTGAAAGTTACCGGACTCTCCCCCCTGCAATCATCCTTGATATTGACGAAACCATTTTGGATAATACGCCTTATGAATCGGAGCTTATCCGCACCGGAACATCCTATAACAGTGAAAGCTGGGACCGCTGGTGTAAAGAGGCCCGCGCGGAAGCGATCCCCGGAGCGGCGGAATTTTGTAACCTGGCGAATAAGAAGGGAGTCAAGGTTTTTTATGTGACAAACCGGCGTGATCATCTTAAAGAAGTTACCCGGGAGAATTTAAAAAAGGCGGGATTCCCGCTCGATAAAAATATTGAAACCCTTTTTACCCGGTCGGATGAGAGCAATAAAGAGTCACGCCGAATGGCGATTGCCCGTGAGTACCGGATCCTGTTATTGATCGGCGATAACGCGGGAGATTTTGCATCGGAGTTTACGGGAGGCGCGACAACAACCCGCGCGGAATTTGCAGAACAATACCGGGGTTATTTTGGCACCAGGTGGATTGTGCTGCCGAATCCTGTTTATGGTGACTGGGAAGGGGCATTATTTGACTATAATTATAAACTCGGCCAGAAAAATATCCTGGAGAAGAAATATCAACAGTTAAAAAAATAATCTGATTAGTTTCCGCGTGCGGCTGTATCTGTTCGTGATTATTATGTGTCATCCGATAAATCTGAAATATGTTTTAACATGACTTTTTTGAACAGGTGGTGGCGTTCGAAGAGACGAATCACCTGTTCAGGATTTTTTTCTGCAAAACCTGGCAGATCATTTATGAATTCAGTGATAAAACGTTTAATTAAAACCAATTGTCTTTTGAAAATAAATTGTGAGTGTTTCCGGTCCGCGTTAATCAGTTTTAATTCTGCCTGACTGATATACTTCAGTAAATCATTATAAATCAGGTCTAATTTGTAAAGGGCATCCTCCGTTTCGAGATACAGCATTACCTTCTGCGCTTCCCCGAACGAAGACAGAAGCTGCCTGCACTTTTGGGCATGTGATGCGGTATCAATCATTCTATATCTCCCCATTTTTTCAACAGGGTGTTTTGCCTCATCGTTATTGTTTTCAACAATTTCCCCCGTTCTTCGGCAGATACGTTTTCATCAAGCGCCGGAAACAGGAATCCTCTTTCCCGGGCATCATGGTGATCAAAAAGATCTTTCAGGTCATAATATTCATCGAATAAACGAACCAGATCAAGATTAATCGATTCAGGATTCAGGGCCTTCTTTCCAAGAAGACTCAAATATTTCGAAAGATTTTTTCTGATCAGTTTGTGCTCCCGTATGAAAAATTGAACCGCTCCTCCTTCCGGGATTGTTTTTAATGTTGACTCATATAGCGGTATTAATAACTCTTCTTCATCGGATATATTCTGATTCCTGAACTCAAAGACTTTCTCGAATTTTCCAAAGGCATCTTCCCACTCTTTCTTCATAAGGTGTATCTGATGCCCGATGAAAAGTTGGTCGGTATAACGATGCAATAAGTCAATTTCTTTAAAAGATTGGTAAGACACCGGAAGTTCTGTTTTCAAATCCGTTCACCCCTGAAAAAATTGGACACTATAGTTCTATTTGCTCATTAAACAGAATTTATTGACAAAATTATTTAAAAAAAGCTAAATTATGAAATGGAACCATCCTATTTAAAATTATACAGATCGGGCGAACTTGAAAAACGGCTCTCCGGCCTGGAGAAAATGCTTGAATCCTGTACGGTGTGTCCGCGGGACTGCGGAACGAACAGATTCAATCATGAACAGGGATTCTGTTTAGCCGATTATGACCCGCTTGTTTCATCCGTCTGTGACCATCATGGGGAGGAACCCGTTTTATCAGGCGTAAATGGTTCGGGTACCGTGTTTTTCGGCAGCTGTAATCTGCGCTGTGTCTATTGTCAGAATCATCAGATAAGCCAAACACGATCCTATTTTTCCGGCTTGCCAATAAAAACAGACCAACTGGCAAAACAAATCGTTGCCCTTCAGAATGATAAGGGCGTCCATAACATCAATTTTGTATCCCCTTCGCATTTTGTTCCGCAGATGGTCCGCACGATCTATGAGGCGATCCCCATGGGATTACGAGTGCCGATTGTCTATAACACCAACGCCTATGATTCGCTTGCCGTCATCAAACTGCTGGACGGAATAGTGGATATTTACCTCCCCGATCTTAAATATGATGACGATCATTCCGCTGAGAAATATTCCCGGGGATTAAATTATACCCATTATGCGCATGCGGCGATAAAGGAAATGTACCGTCAGGTGGGGAACCTGAAAGTGGATAAAAATGGAATCGCCCTGCGCGGTCTTATCGTCAGACACCTGATTCTCCCAAATGATATCGCCGGCTCTAACAATGTACTGAAATGGCTGGCAAAGGAATTATCTAATGAAGTAACCGTAAGTCTTATGTCGCAATATCACCCCATGCATCAATCCGCTAAACACAGTCTTCTCTCCAGACACATCAGCTACAATGAATATCTCAGCGCGGTGGAGACGCTGGAAAAATTGAATCTGCATAACAGTTATACCCAGGAAATGGATGCCCCTGAACACTATTTGCCGGACTTTAGTAAAAAGGATCATCCCTTCGAACGATAAGCACAGGAATTGATTATCAGGAATATCCCGGACGCCTTGCCATTATTTTCGTTCCATTTTTTAAATTTTATTGCTTTTTTGAAAAAATGATTTTATATTCTACTCAAAGGTAGCTATTAAATATAAATCACTGTTTCTGGATTTACATTAGCGATCACTATTTGTGATGATGAAGACGAAAAAAAGGAGCATGATCAGTGCTATTTTTTTAATCATATATTCTACCAGATCATAGCATATAAATAAATATTTTGGTGAAATATTGATGCCTGAAAAATCATTTTAGAAGGAAAATTTCACTTTTCAAAATTGTTGCGTTAATAATCTATAGAGGAGATATAGAATGAATTATAAGAGATTGTGGTTGGGCTTCATAGCCATCGGTGAAGAGTTTCCGGATTCCGTTATTGAATCAAAATAATATTATCATTTGAGTCTAAAATAATTTAGGAGATATTTAGAATGGAAAACATAGTAAAACTGGATGCGCGCCTTCTCGAACCAAAAGTGAAGCATCAGACCATATTTCAAAAATTTGATGCCCTTGCCGTCGGTGAGAGCTTTATTCTGGTGAACGATCACGATCCGAAACCTCTATATTATCAGTTTGTCGGAATGCGGCAGGGACAGTTTAGCTGGAATTATGTCATGCAGGGTCCGGAAGTCTGGCAGGTTGAAATAAAAAAGATCGCGGCTGAGACAGAAGAGGAAACAATCGGAGAAATTACAGCCAGGGATTTTCGTAAAGCGGATGTTTTTAAAAAATACGGTATTGATTTTTGCTGCGGAGGCAACAAAAAATTATCACAGGCCTGTGATGAAAAGGGTATCGCAGTTGAAATTGTAAAAATGGATTTGGATAAGCTCGATCAATCAGGCGCGGAAAGTATAAACCGCTATGATACGTGGGAACTCGATTTTTTAACGGATTATATCGTTATGAATCATCACGCTTATCTTAAAAAAGAATTAATTGAACTTCCTCCGTATGTGGAAAAAATTGCCAATGTCCATGGGACCAATCATCCGGAATTGCTTGAGATTGCCGCGCATTTTAGTCAGATAACTGCCGAGCTCATCTCACATCTCCCAAAAGAGGAACAGATTCTTTTTCCCCGTATAAAACAACTGATAGCGATTAAACGCGGACAGGCTTCCGGTTCTGGTCTGGGAATGGCAAGTATTCAGGGACCGGTCAGCGTTATGGAAAGAGAACACGTTTCCGCCGGCAGCAGCATGGAAGAAATAAACCGGTTAAGTAAAGGATACAGCGTTCCTGAAGACGGATGCAATACATACAAACTGGTTTATCAAAAGCTGAAAGAATTCGAAGAAGATCTCCACCAGCATATACATTTGGAAAATAACATACTCTTTCCAAAAGCAATCGAACTTGAAAAAGAATTGATAAAATCCATAAAATAATTCCCCCTACCGGATTTCTTCATTGAAGAAATCCGGTTTTTTATCATCACAAAAAATATTATCTTCTTGACAACCGGTTTTCCTTCAGTTAATTTCGGACAAATAAGTCTTAAATATGGACCGGTATGTTATTATCGAAAAGTTGTATCTATGCTATTCGATCTGCTCTCTATATAACACTTGAAAAAGATCGCAAATTTATTCCGGTTCGAGAGATTTCTGAACAGTTGCATATCTCATTTCATTTTCTGACTAAAATTTTACAGATCCTTTCAAAGAATCACATTGTCGCCTCATATAAGGGGCCTAGCGGCGGGATTGCACTGTTAAAATCCGCGGACACAATTTCATTACTCGATATCATATTGGTCATTGACGGACCCGCTGTTTTTGAAGAGTGTATCCTCGGAGATCG
>JBFXGD010000227.1:0-4878 GCA_050178385.1 Calditrichaceae bacterium | reverse complement strand
TATTTTTTTATGTAAGGAATTATTTTATGGAAACAGGAACAGTAAAATGGTTCAATGGCTCTAAGGGCTATGGTTTCATCAGCAGAGAAGAAGGCGACGATGTATTCGTGCATTACAATGCAATTCAGGGTAACGGATACAGATCCCTTGAAGAAGGCGACAAAGTTGAATTCGAAATTGGCCAGGGCCCAAAAGGTCTTCAGGCAATTAACGTAACAAAATTATAATTTTACTATAATTTTGCAAACCCCGGTCATTTTGGCCGGGGTTTTTTTGTTTTAAAAACCATTCTCTTCTCCTTTCCTCTTCAATAAGTAAGATAGAACGACATCACAAAATATCATTATCAATTGCGAATTTGAATCATTTTTGTAACTTCCCATGAAACCATACCTACTCTGCCAATAAAAATTGCTTTTATATGCGGGAAGGACTCATAATAAAAAAATGACAAAATATCTGAGTACGTTCGATTTACCTATCGGTTATCACCGCTTTCACCGGGATCAGCTATTTAATTATCAGCTAAACAGATGGTACTCTCTTGGTTACGCCAGATATGAAGATATTAAAACCGCCGGTAAGATGATAAAATCATTCCGTGAATGGAAAACCGTTCTTATTGCCCTGGCAAATGAAGCCCTTTCCGCGCGCCGGATTATAAACGCCGCGTTTTATTTCAGAGCGGCAGAATTTTATACCTTTAATGATGATCCTGAAAAAGAGCGGTTATACGATTCTTTTATCGATCTCTTTTACCGTGCCGTTAAAAATGACAACACGGAAAAGTTTCAGGTACCATATTACAGCGCTATGCTCCCCGCCATTAGAATTCCACCCCCAGCCGAAAAAAAAGGCACCATTGTTATTCATGGGGGATTTGATTCTTATATTGAGGAATTTTATTCATGGATGAGATATTTTTCAGATCATGGTTACGAGGTGATCGGATTTGAGGGACCCGGCCAGGGCGCGGCATTAAAAAAGTACGGGTTGTCCCTGGATCACGAATGGGAAAAACCGGTAAGCGCAATTTTGGATTACTTTGGGTTAACCGATGTGACATTGCTGGGTATTTCCATGGGCGGATACTTTTGTCTAAGGGCCGCCGCGTTTGAACCCCGGATTAAGCGTGTGATCGCATCCGGTATCGCCTTTGATTACATGAAATTCCCCAATATATTCGGCCAAATGATGATGAAGCTGTTTTTTTATCATTTCAGGGACTTTTCAAACAAAGTGACTCTAAAGAAAATGGAAAAGGACGGGATGCATAAATGGTCCATCGGCAACCTTATGTATATCACCCGCAAAAACACCCCAATGGAAGCATTTGACGTGGCCGCCCAGATGAATGAGCAAAACCTGCATTCAGATAAGGTCAGACAGGATGTATTGATTTTGACCGGCAGAAATGATCATTTCATACCGTTTAAAATGCATGGCATGCAGGTAAAAGCGCTGACTAACGCGAAATCCGTCACCGCGAGAATCTTTACAAAAAAAGAACATGCCCAGAATCACTGTCAGATCGGCAACATTGCCCTGGCGCTTGATGTGATGGTCAAATGGATCAAAAAAACATCATAATTCTATGACCGTAAAACAAGTGAAGACAACGTTTCTGTATACTGTATCACTTTTCGTTCAGTTCCAGATTGAGGTTGTCGGACAGGACGGGACAAAAAGTTCACATTGGAATTTTCAGATATACCTGAATAGTTAGAGATGATATAACTGGTATTCTTAATTTTCTTTAAAAGAGACGCATGCCAGGTAAATTTTCCGTTCTTATTTGATTTAATTGTAGATAAAAGGAACCAAATGCATGACGAATGATATTGAAAAATTGAAATATCCCATCGGGAAAGCTGTTTATCCTGACCCGATCGATAAGAGAACGATTGAAAAATGGATTCAGGAGATTGAAATCCTGCCGCAAAACCTTAGTAAAAGCGTGCAAAACCTGAATGAGAAGCAGCTCAATACTCTATATCGTCCGGGTGGATGGACGGTGCGTCAGGTGATCTATCATATCAGCGACAGCCATCTCAACAGTTATATACGCTTTAAACTGGCCATCACCGAAGATCAGCCGGTTATCAAGCCGTATGATCAGGAAAAATGGGCGGAAACAGCCGATTCTTCATTGTTTCCTGTTCAGGATTCCCTCCAATTTATTGAGCTTTTGCATAAAAGATGGGTAATTCTACTGAAATCGCTGAACGAAGAACAGCTTGAGCGCGGTTATATGCATCCCGAGTCGGGTTATGTTCAGCTCAAAAAAAACATCGGGCTGTACGCCTGGCACGGAAAGCACCATCTCGCGCAAGTTCAGGCCCTTATTAAACGGGAACAGTGGTAAGGATCTTCACATTTGTAAAATCAATTTTTGTAAATAATTGTTGAATTATTTTATTAATTTTTCGTAATTATATCTGTTTTCTTTTCCGCCTGATAATACTCAATTCATTAAAATGCAGGGTTGTACTATGAAATATTTGATCAAAGCGATTCTAATTCTGATTATTCTTACCGGATGCGATGATGATCCCGTGAGACCGGATGATAATACGCTAAAACAGTTTAGTGGCGTGGTGAACGATAAAAACGGCAATGTTTTGCATGACGTGGATGTTCATTATATCTATTACATTGGAATGGATGCCGTTTTTAAAAACACCGGCATTGGGTACACGCTTTCGGTTCAACAGGATGTCACGCTGATCATCTATAGTATGTTTGGTGACGAAATCGCCCGCCCGCTGGAGAATCTGTCACAACCGGCAGGACAGCATATCTACTTTTTTGACGCGTCGGACTATACGAACGGAATATATAGCTATAAAATTGAAAGCAATGAGTTAAATCAGGAAGGATCTTTTTTGGTTCGCGATGATCTGGTAAGTAATCTGATCCAAAAAAATCCGTTATTAAGTTCTACTTCGGATGGTTCATTTGATTTAAGTTATTCATCACTCGGAATTGGTAAAAAATTTACAATGATGATCAACGAAACTGAAAATCAGTTTATCATTACCGATTCGATAGAAATCATTTTATACAAGCCTGATTATCAAATTTCCGTCAATTCGATCAAAATAGACACAACAAGAACAATGAGAAAGACGTTCATCTTACAAAATTAAATCATTTAAGCGCGGGAACCCCTACTTCAGATCACTTTTTATAAGCGCCGGAGATATATTTGGCCGAAAGGGTCACCAGCTCTTTTAAGACATCCATATTCACATCATCAAGAGTCTTTATATACAGACACGCCTTCCCTGTTTTATACTTTCCAAGCTGTTGCATCAGTTCATCATATTTGGAAAATCCGGACATTATATACAGGGTCAGATTTTGCTTACGCGGTGAGAATCCGGTTAAAAACCAATCCCCCTCGCGGCCACTCTCATATTTATAATGATAGCTGCCGAATCCGATCAGACTGTCCCCCCACATCACGGGTTCGTCACCGGTTACCTTTTTCATGAGATCAAGAATCTTATAACTGTCTTCCCGCTTCCTTGTATCCTCCACCCTGTCCAGAAATTCTTTCACACTTTGATTATTCTTTTTTGTTTTTAATTCCGCCATACATCCCCCTTTTATGTTATTATGTGATTAATACAGCCCGGATTAAAAGTACAATACTCAATAATTCGTGAGAAGTCAAAGAGGAAGTAAGAAGTAAGAAGTAGGAAGTAGGAAGTAAGAAGTAAGAAGTAAGAAGTAAGAAGTAAGAATTAGGAAGTTTAAGAAAAAAGAAAAAAGATAAAAGATAAAAGAGAAGAGACCCTGTGTCTGAAGCAGGAAATAAGAATAAAAGGCGTTAAGAGTGTAAGAGTTAAGAGTAGGGGCATCTCAAATTTGGCGTCCGCGCCTGACAATCACCACAGATGTGTCATCGCGCCCGCCAGAGGCAGGTTTTAAGAAGAGGGATCTTCTGCTTTTAAGGAGCTGATGCAGGTGATCCAAAATTGATCGTTTTAATTCTTCGGGCAAACAACTATCGCAATTATGACAAAAAAAGCAAGACATAAAAAAGTACCTGTCGGGTATCAACCTCTGATTTTTAGAATCCAGAAATGCATACCCTGCATAATCATTTCAACAGCGATTGTGCCGACATAGATGGCCAGAATTCGTCCGGCAATCTCTGTGTACCGTTCAATCAGTTGCTCATTCTTTGCTTTCAAACGGTCATGAACCACTTTGAGTAATCCCATCACAATCAATGAGGTACTCACGGCCAATACAATCGCCAGACCCGCGTATAACGGTTCAAGCCTTTTTCCGATGATGACACTGGCGCTGATGGTCCCCGGACCGATCAGAATGGGCATAGCCAGAGCTCCGGCCACCTGATTGACTTCTCCTCTGAGAATATCGATGGCACCTGTACCTTTAAAAACGAACTGAAGCCCGATCACCAGGAATATAATACCGCCAAAGATTTGAAACGAAGCAAACTCAGCCTGAAAAAGAACATTGAAGGCGTAATCACCGAGTACAGCAAATGTGATAAACACAACAACACTTATTAGTCCGGCCTGAAATAACACTTTTAAAAACTGCGACAAACTGAGTTTCTTGACAACCTCAAGCAAATACAAAATTACCAGAAATGGATTCAGAAGCATCAGCAGAAGAACGGATGATCTAAAAAAACTGTAAACATAGTCATTCATTGGCTATTTCCATCATATCATCATTTGACATAAGTAATGTCTAGATATACTCAAAATTATTCAAAAATTCAAATTTGTTATTGTAATTTCTGAGGTAATCCTGTCGCAAAGTATCGAATTCCACAATATTTGGCATAATGGAGATTACAGACATTATTTTTTTTGATTGTTTGATCTCCGTCAT
>JBFXGD010000226.1:0-4932 GCA_050178385.1 Calditrichaceae bacterium | reverse complement strand
GAATGGGAAAACCTAAAACTCATCAAGCCTTCGGGCTACACCGATGATCAGCTGCCTTTCTATTCGGAAGGCACCATTGAGAAGGTAAACCAGATTCAAAAACTGCTGGATTTGGGATATAAAATCGATGAAATACAAAAAATTATTAAAAAAATCGGCCTGCCGAAGAGCAATGACCGGAAAAACGATCCAACCGAACTAAGTCAGTTTCTGACGGTCGGGAATCTCGCTGAAAGGGTCGGTGTCAGCCCGCGCACCCTGAAACACTGGGAGGATAAGGGCATTATCGAGCCGGACATGAGAAGTGAGGGTGGATTCCGGCTATATTCTGAATCCTATGTGTTTTTATGTAATCTCGTTAAGGATCTTCAGCTTTTTGGCTATACGCTTGAAGAGATCAAAATCATTTCCGACTATTTCCGGGATTTCCAGGCCATAAGAAACGATCCCGATCTGTACGCCCCGGAAGAAGCTCATCGTCGTCTGAACGCGATGACCGGTGAAATAGAAACGCTCAATGACAAAATAAACCTGCTGAAGGAGGGTATCCGGCGCTGGGAGGATCTGATGAAAAAGAAGAAAAAAGAGATCACTCATTTAATCAGTCAAAATCAAAAAAAAATTGAGATAAAGCAGGGGTAAAACATGTATAAGATGATATTTATCGAACCAAAGTCGGCTAATCTTCATATATTTTCCAAATTTGCCCTGCCGCGTCTCGGAAGCTTTATTCTGGGAACTTTGATGATTAAACGCGGCTGGGATGTCGAAATTGTTGTCGAGGAGCTGCAGGACATCGATTATGAAGATATCAAAACAGCCGATCTAATCGGCATTTCGACCATCACTTCCACAGCGCCCCGCGCTTACGCCATAGCGGATCGCGTCCGTGAGATGGGAATTCCAGTCATTATGGGCGGGCCGCATGTGACCTGGCTTACCGACGAAGCGCTGCAGCATGCCGATTTTGTAATCCGCGGTGAAGGTGAACAGGCCCTGATGGAGTTTGCCGGGGCTTTTGAAAACGACCGTAATTTCTCCCAAGTTTCCAATTTGTCTTATCGCCGCGACGGGAAACCTGTTCATAATATGCTGAAACCTTATATAAAAGATCTGGATAAACTGCCTTTTCCTGATTTATCGCTTATGAAAGGTTATGATCATCGTGTTGCCGGGCAGAAAATTATTCCGGTACAGACTTCAAGAGGCTGCCCGTTTGATTGTTCGTTTTGTTCGGTCACCGGCATGTTCGGGAAAAAATACCGGTTTCGTTCCACCGATAACATCATGGCGGAATTGAGACAGTACAATCATCCGAAAAACTTTATCTTTTTTTATGATGATAATTTCGCCGCCAACCCCAAAAGAACCAGAGAGCTTCTGAGAGCGATGATCAGCGAAAAGTTTCAGTTCAAATGGTCCACTCAGGTACGCGTTGATGTCGCCAAAGACCCTGATTTGATCAGTCTTATGAAAAAAGCCGGGTGTCATACTCTCTTTGTCGGTCTCGAATCCGTCAATCAGAAAAGTCTGGACGCCATGAAGAAAAATCAGACCGTGGGAGAGACACGTAGCGCGATTAAAATCCTGAGAAAACATCATATCCATGTGCACGGTATGTTTGTTTACGGATTTGATCAGGACGACTGGAAGACGGTCAGACAAACCGTGCGGTTTGCAAAAAAATCGAAACTCTCATCATCACAGTTTCTGATATTGACACCGCTTCCCGGATCTGAATTATTTAATAAAATGAATTCCGAAAAACGTATTCAATTTTTCGACTGGTCCTTGTATGACACACATCATGTCGTTTTTAAGCCGCTCAAATTCACGCAGAAGGCTCTCCAAAAAGCTCAGATGATCAGCCACAGGAAATTTTATTCCCTATGGGAATCGTTAAAAAAATTTCTACGGGGAGATCTGCTGGAAATCGGAATCGCCCGCTACGCGCGTCATCTTAACCGGAACTGGCGTAAAAGCAATAAAACATATCTGAAGGTCATGGATATTATGAGTCAGAATAGCGGGATGGATATCACCATAGAAATGAAGCAACAAATTAGACTGGACGAAAAGCGCAAAGCCGGATAAGTTTGATTCAATCGCTCTGTAATCTCCGGTGTCATCGTGCCGCATTAATCCATTCATCACAGGGGGATATTATGAAAGAATATACATTTCTTCTCGTCGCCATCGGTTTATACACTCTCGGAGGGTGCGTATCAGAACCGGATCATTCTTCGGAATTAACAAATCTTGTAATGACGGAACGGAAATTTGCAGCCGCGTCAGTTGAAAAAGGCACCAATGAAGCGTTTCTTGATTTTATCGCCGATGAATCCGTCATATTCCGCCCCCATCCGGTGAACGGCAAAACCTGGCTCCAGGAGCACCGGTCATCAAAAGGACTTCTCACATGGCGGCCCGTGAACGCGGCGATATCATCCTCGGCGGATTTAGGGTACACAACCGGACCCTGGGAATACCGTACTTCCGGAGATGACAGCCTTCCGGCGGCATACGGTCAGTATGTCACCATCTGGAAAAAACAAAACGACGGATCATGGAAATTTATTTTTGATATTGGGATTTCCCATCCAAAACCCGCGTCAACCGCGTCAGACTGGCTATTAAGCGAAACAAAATCAGCAACACATCTAAGCGCGGACGCCAAAAGCCTGAATATGCTTAAAGTAACCGATGATAAATATTCAGAATATATGTCGGTTAACGATCTTTGTATGGCAATGGATTCCTTTTATGACGATAACATAATATTTCTTAGAAATGGCCACGATCCTGTCACGGGCAGTGAGATCATTCCTGAAAAATTCGGAGATGATACTACTACCGCTGTTTATACGAATCATAAAATTGAAACATCATCCGCCGGGGACTTCGGATACAGTTACGGACATTTTCAAACGGAAGGTTTGGGTGAAAATTCTTTTGGTTATTATCTGAGAATCTGGAAAAAAGACGCTTCAGGCGCGTGGAAAACTGTCCTTGATATCAGCGCCCCGGCTCCTTCTCCGGACTCCGGAAAAGTCTCCGGTTGAAAATGTTCAAAACAAATAAAAAAGGGATCCGTCTTTAATCACGAAACCCCTTTAAATCAAACACCAAAAAATGATGTTAATTGTTAAGAATTATTTCTTTAAGTAATCCGGATTATGAAGTTCCATCATATATTCGGGGTTTTTCAGCTGTCTGAAGCCGTATTGTTTGTACAAACCATGCGCGTCCAGGGTAGCGAGCATCCACTTTCTCAGTCTCTGCAGATCCGGGTGACTCAGTACGCAATCCATCAGTTTTTTTGAAAGACCTTTCCCGCGAAAATCTTTCAGAATAAACACATCGGCAAGATAAGCAAAAGTTGTGAAATCACTTATAATCCTCGCGAAGCCTATCTGTCTGTTTTTATGATACACACCAAAACAAAGTGAATGATCTATTGATTTTTGAACAAGATCCTGTGTTATACCTTCAGCCCAATAAGTTTTGCTTAGAAATCCATGAATCACCTTCAGATCAAGTTTTGATTTGTCGGCGCTGATCAGGATATCACCATCCCTGTATTCCGTGTTCGGGGTCATCAGACTTCCGGAACAAATTTTGTCGCGCCCAGTTCTTTATCAAACATATAAAGCGCCGATTCGTTATCGCCTATAAGTTTAAGCTGCTGAATGGTATCCCTGGCCTGCTTTTCTTCTTCCACCTGCTCTTTGATAAACCATTGCATTTCAACCTGGGTGGCGTAATCATTTTCTTTGGTCGCCAGCTCATAAATGTTATAAATAGATTTAGTTATTTCCTGTTCGTGTTTCAGAACCTGGGTGAACATATCTACGATCGATTTAAACACTGACGGTGGCTGGGGAAGGGCAAGCAAGGTTACGCGGCCGTCTCTGTCATGAATATAATCATATATCTTCATCCCATGGGTGCGTTCTTCCTGGCTCTTGACCTGCATGAATTGCGCCATGCCCGGAAAATCAATGGATTCACAATACGTGGACATGGATAGATAGAAATATTCTGAATACAGTTCATTTTTGATCTGCTCATTTAATATGGTTAACATTGCTTTACTTAACATTTCTGACCCCCTTTAGAATATGTGAATTCAATTTACTACTATTCAATATTACTGTGTAAACTAATGAGAGAAGAAATGGGGAACAAGATATATTTATAAAAACAGCGCATCCAGAATGATTTGAAAGCTCGGTACTTTTACATTAATTTAGAAATTGATTACCAGAAATACATTCATCAGACTTTTTGATCATTTTGCAGAGGGGAATTTATAATGACACATCGGATTTTTCCTTTATTGATAATAATCATTCTAACGGTCAATTTTGTATATCCGGCCTCTCCCGATGAAGGGATACTGCCCCTGAGCGAGATCCAAAACATGAATCTCGACAAAAAAGGGCTTAAAATAGATCCCGCGGCCATATATAATGAAAACGGAATCAGCCTGATTGACGCGGTTGTCAATATAAGCGGGTGTACGGGTTCATTTGTTTCTCCTGAAGGATTGATTCTTACAAACCATCACTGCGCCTATCGAGCCGCGCAGGCAGCCAGCACAGAAGAAAATGATTACATTAGAGACGGATTTTTAGCCGGGGATCGGTCAAAAGAACTGCCGGCGAAGGGCTATACAGTCAGAATAACCGACTGGTATAAAGATGTTTCGGATGAAGTGCTGAGTGTCGTTACCGATGAAATGGAACTGGCCGAAAAAACAAAAGCCATTGAAAAAAGAAAGAAGGAAATTGTTACAGAAACCGAGACAAAATACCCCGGAAAACGGGCGGAAGTTTCTGAAATGTTTATCGGCAAAACATATATTTTGTTTGTCTATACCTATTTGAAAGATGTACGCATGGTTTACATTCCTCCGCGCTCCATCGGTGA
>JBFXGD010000225.1:0-4939 GCA_050178385.1 Calditrichaceae bacterium | reverse complement strand
TTTAAAGATGAAATGAGCACGGTTCTCCAAAAGAACAGCGAAGACAAAGAATCACTTGACGCCAGAGCCGATGAAGATAATATGATCCATTATTCGGTGATTCCCTGGATCGCATTTACCGGTCTTTCGCATTCACGACGTTTTGGCCGCGAAGATTCCATCCCGAAAATCGTCTTTGGCAAATATCAGACTAAAAACGGGCGGCTGATGATGCCGATCTCCGTTGAAGTCCATCATTCCCTGATGGACGCGCTGCATGTATCGAGATATTTAACGCGTTTGCAGGAGATATTGGATCAGCCGGAGAAAGAGTTGGGGAAGTAGGAAGTAGGAAGTAGGAAGTAGGAAGTAGGAAGTAGGAAGTAAAAAATTAAGAAAAAAGATAAAAGATAAAAGAAAAAAGAGTTAAGTTTAGGGGCCCCGGGCATTTCACGACAGGCCGCCATACATATCATCCTGGAAGGATCTTTTTCTAGCCCGGTAAATTTTGTGGTAAATCCCTAATTGACCGAGGCGAATTTCTTCGGGGCGAATTTTCTGTCTGAGTGGAATAAGCTCAAAAACGGATAAATTTTACACGAGTTAAAATTCGCCAAGACTTTTTGCTACTTTTTGGCCTTCAAAAAGTAGGGAGAAAAAAAAGTAAGAAGTAGGAAGTAGGAAGTAGGAAGTAGGAAGTAAAAAATTAAGAAAAAAGATAAAGAGATGAATCTCAGCCATGTTTTAATCAACCGAAATAAAATCCGGTCTAAGATGAGGATAAATTAGTAAACTTAGAAAGCTGGAGTAAGAGATGTTAAGAATGAATTATATTATCGCGATCATTTTGCTTGTGCTGTTTACGGGCAGTCTGCAGGCGCAGTCCTTTAATGATTTTATAACTTATGTGAACTCTGTTCCTGAAAATCAACGTCAGGCAAAGACAGACAGTTTCCTGACAACGGTTCCTTCTTTCCCCTATATCGAAAACGATACACTGGCGCATTTTATCTATACTGGAAATGTCAGCAGCGTGTCTATCCCCGGAGACGCCAATACATGGTCTATTTCAGCATTGTCCATGACCAGAATCAGCGGAACCAATTTTTGGTTCAAATCCGTGGTCTACGAAAATGATGCCCGGCTTGATTATAAATTTGTGCTCAACGGCTCCAACTGGATTTTGGATCCCAGAAATCCATTGACAGTAACGGGCGGATACGGGCCAAACTCCGAGCTGCGGATGCCCGGTTATATTTTTCCTGAAGAGATTAATTATCGTCCTGAAATTTCTCACGGCAGCCTGATCGATACCACTTTTTATAGTACAAATCTTAATAATTCACGTAAAATCCGTGTTTATTTACCTCCATTCTACAGCTCTTCTTCTGAACACTTCCCTGTGATAATATTTCATGATGGTCTTGAATATATTTCCCTGGCAAATGCCAACAATGTTCTTGACTATATGATCAGCAAAGAATATATCAGACCGGTCATCGGTGTGTTTATTCCACCGGTAAACCGTACAGATGAATATGCCGGGACACTTCAGGATGAGTTTACCCTGTTTATTACCGAAGAAGTCATTCCCTGGATAAACCGGCGATTCCGTACACTATCCGCGCCGGATAATTTTGCGGTCATGGGCGCGTCGAACGGCGGCAATATCGCCCTCTGGCTGGCATATTCTCATCCCGAGATTTTTGGCAAGGTCGCGGCACAGTCAAGCAATATCCAGACTAAAATTCATGTTGGATTTCAAACGGACCCGACGCTTGATCTCAAAATTTATATGGATCTTGGCACATACGATATCCCGTCGCTGATCCCGCTCGTCAGAAATTTCATTCCTGTCATTGATGAAAAGGGTTATACCTATATATATAATGAATATCATGAGGGACACAGCTGGGGATTCTGGCGGGCGCATATCGATGACGCTCTGCTGATGTTTTTTCCCGCGATGCAGACTTCCATTGGTCATGCCGAAAGCAAACCGGATAAATTTGTCCTGTCTCAAAACTACCCGAATCCATTCAATCCGGAAACAAATTTTAACTATGTTCTGAAACAGCCAACCCGGGTCACCCTCACAGTCTACAACACCATCGGTGAAAAAATCCGCTTACTTTTTCATGGCAACTCTGGCCCCGGTGAATTTCGTGTTACCTGGGATGGGCGGGACGAGTTCGGAAAGCCCATGCCAAGCGGAATTTATATTTTCCGCCTTCAGACTGATAACGCCGGCGCTGTCTCGCGAAAAATGCTGCTGCTAAAATGAAGTAGGAAGTAGGAAGTAGGAAGTAGGAAGTAAAAAATTAAGATAAAAGATAAAAGAAAAAAGAGTTAAGAGCTTAAGATTCATATATGGTGTTGCGGGATTCTTCGGGGCGAATTTTCTGTCCGAGTGGAATAAGCTCAAAAACGGATAAATTTTACACGAGTTAAAATTCGCCAGGGCTTTTTGCTACTTTTTGGCCTTCAAAAAGTAGGAAGTAAGAATGCTGAAAAACAATGAGGCGGCAATGGATTATTCAAAAATACTGAAGGAAATACATGAACAGGTTCAGCCTTTGCTTAATCAGGGTCGTGTGGCGGATTATATTCCCGAACTTGCGCATATTTCTCCCGGGAAGTTCGGCATGGCGGTTCACACAATCGACGGAAAGCAATACCGGATCGGAGATTCAGGGGAAAATTTTTCAATACAAAGTATGTCCAAGGTATTTACACTCACAATGGCCATGCAGTTGGAAGGAAATAATATTTGGAAACGCATCGGAAGAGAGCCCTCGGGCACGGCTTTTAATTCACTGGTTCAGCTTGAATATGAAAAAGGTATCCCCCGGAACCCGTTTATCAATGCCGGCGCCATTGTGGTTACAGATATTATTCTATCACATTTGAAAAACGCGAAGCAGACAGTTCTGGATTTTGTAAGATCAGTGAGTGATAATTCAGAAATAAACTTTGATCTGACCGTGGCAAAATCAGAAAAAACGAGCGGATACCGTAATTCGGCAATGGCATATTTTCTGAAAAGTTTCGGCAATCTGACAAATGACGCGGAAGCGGTGCTTGATGCTTATTTTCATCATTGTTCAATTTCGATGAGTTGTGATGAAACCGCCCGAGCCGGTCTCTACCTTGCAAACGGCGGAAAACTGACATGGAATAAAAAGGTGATCACTTCCGCCAACCGTGCCAAATACATAAACTCACTCATGTTAACATGCGGAACATACGACGCGGTCGGTGATTTCGCGTATCGCGTCGGTCTGCCCTGCAAAAGCGGTGTTGGCGGAGGCATCCTCGCCATCATGCCGGAAAAATTCAGTATCTGCGTTTGGTCTCCGGGTCTGGACCGCAGCGGAAATTCACTGGCGGGTACCAAAGCGCTGGAACTATTTACCACAATGACAGGTATTTCAATTTTTTAAATATCCTAACCTTTAAAGGAAAATGATTGAATATCTGACCAGATAGTCTCAATTCCGGCCAAACAATGGCAGTCGTTACCCTAAATCTTATGAAAAAACTAAAAATCCGCTCTCTTCAGAACAAAACATTTAAATTATTTGCATTAATCGGAAACATTTCTTATAAAAACATCGTTGACTTTAGTAAGTTTTTGCAGGATTGTAATTAAAAAAATCGTTTTACGGACAAAAAATTCGTATCTTGATTTTTTATTTATTCAAAATCTGTAAGAAAATACGATTATTTGGTGTCCGGAAAATCGACTATACAGAATACCTGAATTGCTGCGTTGAATTAAATAATCACTCGAAAAATTGAATTTAAGGCGCCATCAACAATATAAAGTGAGGCAACAAGAACTTGGATAACAAACATTCTTTAGAGAACTATTACAAGGAAATCAGCGAGATTGATCTAATCACACCTGACGAAGAAATAGAACTCGCCCGTAGGATCAAGCAGAATGACCAAAAAGCCCTTAAAATATTAGTCAACGCCAATCTAAGATTTGTGGTCAGCGTTGCTAAATCCTATCAGAATCACGGATTATCTCTCGAGGATTTGATTAATGAAGGAAACCTGGGTTTGATAAAAGCCGCGTATCGGTTTGATGAAACACGCGGATTTAAGTTTATCTCTTATGCCGTATGGTGGATCAGACAATCTATTTTGCAGGCTATCGCCGAAAAGACCCGAATGATCCGTTTACCCTTAAACCGCGTCGGTACCCTGACAAAGATGGGTAAGGTTTACAGTAAACTTGAACAGGAATTAGAACGCTCCCCAACCAATGAGGAAATAGCCGGTATCCTTGAAATGGATCCCAACGAAATTACTTACACGGTAAAAAAAGCCGCGCGCGTGAGCTCCATCGATTCTCCCATTCTATCAAACAGCAATAGCCGTCTTATAGATGTCATACAGGATCATGATGAAGTGACACCTGAATCTGAGTTGATGGATGAATCATTAAGAGAGGAAGTAAGACACCTCTTAGAAGGATTAACGAGCCGAGAAGCAAAAATATTAAGATTATATTTTGGTCTTGACGGAAAAAAAGCAAGAACACTTGAAGAAGTCGGAATTGAATTTAAACTGACTCGTGAGCGGATTAGGCAAATCAAGGAAAAAGCCCTGATGAAACTCCGGCAGAATTCACGCAGTAAAGTGCTTCGCCAGTATCTTGGGTAGTTTATTGTATCATAATTTATAAGACATTTCATAACCGGCCAATTATATCACTTATATTCAGACCTGATGGCCGCGGATGTCTGCCTAATGTCCATTATAATGATATTTAATTTTATTAAAGCCGAATGATTTTCATGTATGGATCATTCGGCTTTTTCATTTCTTCATAAAAATAGCATAGTCTGATTGGTAAACTGACCGGATTCGCTCATCCTGATTCGGAATTTAAGTAACTTTCCAGGTACTCCGGTTATACGACATTCAACAAATCATCTTATATATTTAT
>JBFXGD010000224.1:0-4960 GCA_050178385.1 Calditrichaceae bacterium | reverse complement strand
ACCATTTGGGGCGGTTGGTTGTAAGACCGTCAACGCCTGCATTGATTAATCTTCTCGCTTCCTGTGGATGATCTACCGTCCATACATATAGTTTCATTTCGGAAGCCTTAACTTTCCGCACAAAATCATCATCCACATATTCACACCCGAGAACATCAAGACCATCCAATCCCGCTTTTTTTGCAAGCCGTATCATTTCTTCAACATGGGGTACCCAGCGGCCTGAAGTTGAATCTTTTTCCATCTCAAAAAGAAGGAGAGCGGTAAACTCAGGCAGAGTTTTTTTTAGTTCCCGCATAACATCAGAATCAAAACCAATGAACTCAACTTGTCCAGTCAATAATCCTGAATTATTGATCAAGTTCTCAAGAAAGGGAATAATCTCCATCCCGCATTTGATTTCTATAAAGATCATTTTGTTTTTCGGAACCGTTCTTACTACTTCTTCCAGCGTGGGGATTCTTTCTCCCGCCCATTTCTTATCTTTATAGACACCAAAGTCCAGTTGTTTCAACTCATCCAGAGTCTGATCAGCCACAAAAGCGTTTCTGCCTCCCGTACGAAGCGTATTCTCATCATGGATAACCACGATCACGTTATCCTTTGACAAATGAACATCCACTTCAATGGCATCCGCATTAGCTTCCCAGGCGAGACGGACAGCCGCAAGGGTATTTTCAGGCGCTATGTGCGATGCCCCTCTGTGCGCGATAATCATGACATGTCTCTTTGTGTTTATTTAATTTAACTAATATTTTGGTCAATCGGTATACTTCATTATTCCGGCGGAAAGAAATTCAAGCGCGCCTTCGGTTTCAGCCCAATAATGGCCAGCGCGTTCCCAGTAGTCAAATGCTTCCTCATCGCTATCTGAAAAGAAAATCTGATCGACTCTTCTCACAGATTGACGGTGATCCGTTTTAACAAGTTCGGCCGCGACAGCCGGAAATAATTCAATCGCCTCCTTTAACGCGGCGGAGGCTTTCCTTCTATCACCTGTCATATACAATCCCAGAATACGCCCGTAGCAGGTGTCTATCAAAATATCATTTGGAAACAGCTCCGTGATACCAATGACTTCCTCCGGCTGTTTAAGCGCAAAATTAACCTGAATTGCCAACGACCGGGCATCCTGATCATCGGCAGGATTCAAATACAGCAAATTTCTAAAAATGACCACCGCTTTTTCGAGATTTCCTCTCAAAAAATACTCCATTCCCAATCCCTTATATACTTTTAAAAACGGGCGGTTTCCGGCGTATTTCCATTCAATCCGGTTTTTTGTGAAATCAAATTCTTCGGGGAAACACCTTAAAGCTATATCTGCTGCCTTTTTCCATAAATCGAAGGCTAAATCGTCTTCATCATTATCACTCAGAAGCAGCGCAAGGTGATGATAAGCATCCAGAAATTCCGGATAATCAGAGATGATTGCCCTAAGAAGCTCTTCCGCTGCCTCAGTCTCACCGTCCTCAAGTAGTTCTTTTACCTCCGACAGATCGTCTTCAGCATTGGTAAAGTAGGCTGATTTAACAAACTGCCATTCATTATTCTTTACTTCCTTAACACTCAAAGAAGTCTCTGACATTTCTGCTTTTCCTTCTTCTTATGATCAATCCAATTTAACAATTTTATTCGGGATTGAACAGCCTGATCAGAACACTCGTAAATCCGATCTGGAACTGCCAGTCCTGAGCATCATCATTTAATCCGAACGCCGTTGATATATCGGCAACAAAACCCGGGGAAAATGAGTATGAAACACCAAAATCCATCGAAACCGGCCGGTAGGAATTACTGTTTTCTCCAAAAATTTCCACAAATCCTCCGATGGGACCGTTTAATTTTGGAGCAAGAGCCGCCGCATATATAAACCTTCCATCTACCTGATCGGAAAAGATGCCTCCCAATGTCACATCCAGCGCCAGTTTTTTTGACTGTCCGCTAATCGCGGCGTAGGCCGTATAAATATTGTCGGCGTCAGATGGTATCTCCACCCGTCCCACTAAAGCGGTTGAAATCGAAGGAGTACTCATAAATCTCGTTTTCATTTGAAAACCCGGAGTACCCGTTTCTGTTTCGCTGTTATTATTGTAATTGGTATAATTCAATACACCGGACATCAAAAAACCCAGCTCCGCGGCCGGATGGATCGAGAATTTTAACAGCATGGGCAGTGTCCAGGCATCCTCCGCGGCTGCCCAGCCGAATTCAATTTCCGAATATCCGTAAGCGGTCAGATATGCGTTATCGGCGGCTGACGGACGGGTGGGATTGGCGGTAACTTTCGTTTGTGCATCCGCGATCAACGGGAACATGCAACTAATCAGAACTAAAAGAGCAGCTCTTAGCAACCTTCTCACAATTAGTCTCCTTTCTCAACTTCCCTATCGATTCAGATGAATGGACAATTATTAGAAATTAAGATGATTGATACACATACATGCAATTTAGTTAAACATTGAAGAGCAAATCAATTTATTTTTATCCGCGCCTGAAATTCTCCGATTTTTAAATAAGTTATGATTAGATTGATTTGTCTGTACCTATTTGCTCTTTTTTACGTTCGTCATTGAAAACCAGAGTCAACTAAAATCCGTTTGACAGATTCTACCGGTTTAAACATATCACAAAATTCTGATACGTTTTGTTTGGATTGTGTTGTATTGATTCCGCCGGAATTAACTCCAGCAGGCCTGTTAGATATCGGTAAGAATTTTCAATATGACCGTTGTTTCGGCATTTATAAGTTGTTGTTTCACAAAAGGCGCTAAACCAAAATTAGTTCCGGTAAATCCAAACCAAATTAATTAAAAATGTATTTTCGATAATGCGCATCAGAAGAACTTTCCGTACTGCCGGTTTTTGGTTATACCTAAGTAGGATACGGCAAGTTTTCACCAAGATAATATAAAAACAAAAAAAAGGCTGTGAATACTGTAATGAAGGTGATAATGATAATTTTGTTTGGCTTTTTCCCATCAATGGTTTTTATATTCTCCTCTGGGATTACAACCTGATTCCCCTTTTTGATCTTTACCTGTCAGAACATTTTCTTTGATAATATAGTTAACCAAATCATAAGTTTTACCATCTTTGGTAGTGACCTTTACTGGTTTTGAAACGATAGATTCGGTTTCTTTATCAAGCGGAATTTTGTATGTCGAAATACAGGCCTGAATAATTAATGAAACAGCCAAAAGGGTTGATATGAGTTTTAAATTTCCTGTCATCCTGGCGCTCCTCAAAATATGAAACACTTTTTTTTACCTCGTCGATCATATGGAATTCCGAATAGCCCCTGGAATATCTCAGAGTCGAATTAAATATTTTTTATTTTGAAAAAATTAGAATTTTAAGCCTACATTAAAGCAGAGTTCACGTGTTTTCCAATTATATAACCATTCAGACTCTTTGGAAACCTCTGTGATACCATAAGAATATTTTAGTTCAAAAAAAATGATTTTCTCTTTTATTTGTTTTAATTCAATACCTGCACCTATGCTAACATTAAAGGAGACTCGGTTGATGTTACTCGTGATATCTTCATCCTTTTCCGAATTATCGATAAAGAATGTTCTTGCATCCGTTTTAATCAGGTAGCCTACTTCTGTTCCCGAGAGCAAATAGATGCCAGGTTGTTGTAAAATTAAATATTTAAAATCGAGTGGGATTGTTAGGTAAGTTTGAGTAATTTCAAAGCTCTTAACGGTTAAAATGAGCGAAATCTCTTCATCAAAATCAACATGGTTTCCAAATTGCGCAAATCGCAGAGATGGTCGGACAAAAAGTTTGGAAGTTATCAAAAATTCCAAGAATATTGAAGCAGTAAATAAATTTCTATTGGATTTATTCCAATATTCAGGTGTTCTATCGTATTCGTAGTAGGTGGAGTTTAACCCAAAAGCAAGTCCTTTTTTATAGCTTTGTGCATTTGAAATACCTGCAAGCAATAAAATTATAGTGATAAAAATAATTGGTCTTCCAATTTTAGACATATATATCTCCTCATTTATTTTGCAAAACTAAACCCCGTTTCAAAAATAATTCCTTTTGAAAAGGGGTATTCCATTTCGTCATTACCGGTATGTAATTGGGTACGTATACTTATTTTTCCTCCCAAATTAGCACTTATTTTGACATAATAAGTAATTCCGGCCAGGACACCTAAATTTGGAACCGGATCAATACAGATGAATGAATTATTACATGGTTTAGCCCCTACCCCTTCATCATCGTATGTCATAAGAGATATACCGCCGGCAAAATCTACAAAAAATCCTGATACCTTCTTTCGTAATATTTTTATTTGAACCAAATACCAAACAGAAAACTTACGATAAATTCGATCAGGGATTACGTATTTATTTATCTGTTGCCGATACTGTTCGCTGACCGGCTTGCCACGTAAGACCTGATAGCCTAATCTTAAACCGGTTCGATGATGCAGTTGCGTAATATCCCAAAAGTTTTTCCTGAAGAAGCTTAAAGAAATAGAAAGGCCATCCCCTAAATCGAATTTATCCTGAATTTTTAAATCATTATGTGGTTTGGCTAATGAATGATACAAACCCAAACTAAATTCTCCTGAAAATGGCGACATTGCAAAAATATTATTTTTAAAAAGGTTTAATAGGCAAAAAATACAGCCTATAAAAATAAATGCTTTTTGTTTGACGAGCATAACATGAAACCCTAAAAAAATAAGTTTTCTAATACTGCCTGGAGAAATAATGACAATCTCCCTGCAGACTTAATTCCAAATGGACTTATCAGATGCTGCATTCATCTCTACTCTTTTTTGGTGAATTATCTCATTAATTGTTACATATGAATTTAACGGGGCGATAAGCCACAAAAATAAGCGGCCGGTGATTTTCAAGTTGTTGCTTAATTGCATTGTAAGGTCTACAATTCTCTAAAATTGTAGTAACAATTTTATACTATACGATTCTCTATT
>JBFXGD010000223.1:0-4996 GCA_050178385.1 Calditrichaceae bacterium | reverse complement strand
TCAACCAGAAAGTCAAAATTCGTGTATTTTTCGAAGCATATGCTGAAAAATCCATTTCGGTAAATTTCAGCGTTTTTGATGATAAAAAAATTAATATCACCGGTTGCGGTTTTCGCCATGTGGATCAGCCCTATCTCCTGACAAAACCGGGCGGCAGATATCTGGCTGAATATCTGTTTCAGCTCCCTTTGCAGGATGGTAATTATTCTGTCCGAATAAATATCTCATCACCCATTATCGAGAACGAAACCGCTGAATTTATCGACCTGATAAACGATGCCGTTGTCTTTCGGATGGGCCGATGGGAAAAATCAAGGATATGGTCCAAAGTCCATCGTTTCTCGGAGCTCAAGCTCGTGGAGTTGTTATGAGGCATGAAGTGAATTTTGCATTTATCATCGGTACCGGCCGCTGCGGCACCTCTCTGATGGCGCAGATGCTTAACAGCCATTCCAGGATATGTGTTCCTCCCGAACTTCAGTTGATATTTGAATATGACGGCAACGGCAACCGGTTGTTGGAAGAATTCACTTTTTGCGGTTCCCGGGGTATTGATCCCGACACCCTTTCATCAATCATCGAACGTTGCTGTCCACACAAGCTGGAGATCTTTTTTGATTACAAAAAATATTGTCGTCAAGATAATGTTCCAAGAACATCGCTCGCCGGATTTATCAATCATTTATATGAATCAATTGCGCTTTCCCATGACAAATCCTGGTTGATTGAACAAACGCCCTGGTATGGTCAACGGATTGATATTCTGACAGATTTATTTCCAAATGCGAAATTTATTCATATGATACGTGACGGCCGTGATGTGGCGCTGTCTTTTGCAAGAACGCCGTGGTGGTATGATTCAGTTCACCTGAATCTGTCCAGATGGCAAAAAGAACTCAAAAAAATATGTCTGGATGCTGCATTGTATTTGAATCCAAAGTCATACCTGGAAGTGAAATACGAAAATCTTGTTTCCAATCCTGAGTTCGAATTAAGGCGTATCTGCGATTTTTTAGGTGTTGTATTTGAAGCGGCGACTCTCGATCCGCATCGCTATATTGATTATGATGAATATTCTCGGATTAACGTCAGTAAAATTTCATCAAAAGAATATTACGAATGGAAAAAGAATAAAAAGACGGCCGTATTTTCAGGCAATGTCAATGCATGGCTTCGAAACAAACCGATTTTTTCAGGCAACCTGCCGATTGAGATCTCCGAGTGGCTTTGTCGCTTTCACTATGATGTTGAAAAAGCGGGCGAGACTTCCGAAAAAAATCAACCGCTCTGCTTTAACGCCAATACCTATATTCGGGTTTTAGAAAATGATAAGTCCGAGAATCAGCGGTATATTGCAGATTTAAAAAAGGTGATAGCAAACCAGACCACCCATATAGAAAATCAGGCTAACCACATAAAGAACCAGGATAGCCACATCAAAAATCAGGCTAACCATATCGACAATATCGAAGCGGATTGGGAAGCACGGGGCCATCACATTGAAACCCTTGAGCAAGTGATTTCAGATCAAACCAAACATATCCATTACATGGAAACAGAGTTATCAAAAATCCAGTCATCGTGGTATGGCAAACTGCATCGTCTGATAACATCACGTTAAAATTGTCATGAATATGTCTTTTATCCGGTATTCTATTTCTTTAACTCGACATCAGGTGAATACAATAATTTTTCGAACGGGTATGATCTGAGAGGAACAGTATTGGGATACGATTTATTTCATATAGAGAATAACTTGGACAGCGAAGAAAAACCTGCGCTGTTGAATTTTCTGAAGCAGGAATTTGACCTGAATGAAATTCTTATGCTCACAGGGCCTGACATAGGAGCTTATTCTGAAACGACAAGCCGGAAATTAACTGAATACAGATCAAAAATAGATCTCATTTATTTTGAATTTTCAGATTATTATGAAGTCAACCCATGGTTTGCGGAACATTTTTGTGAATTCCTTTCCCAAAAAGGAATCGTTTGCATTGACGGCATTGATCATTCCCAAAAAATCACATCTGTTCTTCGAGATCAGCTGAAGTCGATATTGGAGGTTCCCGATTTTTCAATTTTTGCCCGCCACAATGGAACACGGGCAATCAGCAGCATCGCCTACCAGGTGGATTTGTTTCGCAGAAGATACTTTCTGGAAAAAGACAAAAAAAGACAAATACACAGTTCAGGTCAATTTCCATTGGTCACGGTCATTATACTCACTTATAACCATGAGCGATATATTGCTGAATGCTTAAACTCAGTCTTTATTCAGCGGGGCGACTTTCAAATGCGTGTCATTATTATCGATGACGCATCATCCGACCAGACTGCGCATGTGATTCGTAAATTTATTGAGGGACGAGAAAGCGATAATCTCAAAATAGAATTTCACATAAACTCTTCCAATTGCGGCGTTGTCAAAAATCTCGCTACCGCGATTCGGATGGCTGTAGGTTGTGACTATCTGACCTTCTGCGAAGGAGACGATTTCTGGAGTTCTACAACAAGAATACAGGAGCATTTAGATTTTTTGGCGGCCAACGCCGATTGTGTGATGTCGTTCAACACGATAGAATTGTGTTCATCCGAAGGAAATTCCCGACGAATTTATGTGGATCAAACCAATCAGCCTCACGATATCATTGACGGCAATTACCTTGCTTCATCCAACATTATCGGCAACTTCAGTGCATGCTTCTATAATGGGGCCTTGACCAAAATCATACCGGAAGAGCTGTTTAAAATATACACGGTGGATTGGCTGTTTAATCTATACTGTTCTCAGTTCGGAGGGATAGGACATCTGCGGAAACCCTTGTCCGTTTACCGTCAGCATGAGGGTGGAGAGTGGAGCAATCGCAAGGAGTGGGAAAAAGCCGTTACGCTCATCAGGCTCAACGATGAATACAATAGGTTTCTGGATTATCAATATAATGACGGCTTTCAAAAATATAAAAAAATATTGTTGGAATGGACGTATCAACGCTATGCGGAAAAAGCCGAAAAATTTGATCTTATCATTATGGATGACGTTTTCCCATCGGAAATCAGTGGCTTCCGTTACACAGAATTCACTGCTTATCTGAGGGAATTCCCAAACGCAATCGCATTGGCATCAGGGGCGACACTGCCCTTTCTCGGAGAAGCGCCATTACCTGAATTAATCCTTAAATATCAATTGCGCTTCCCCGAATTGGGAACCCGGGTCATGCATAATGAAGGGGCGTTTCCATTGACGTTCGGCAGGTTGTTGTATGTCAATTTTCTTTCCAATGCATATGCGCTGTTACCCATTGCCGAAAAGGCCCGAGTGCCTTTCGCTTTCACGCTTTATCCCGGCGGCGGTTTCGGCCTGAACGATCCTGAATGCAATCGTAAACTCAAGCGGATATTTGATTCGCCATGCTTCATGAAGGTTATCGTCACTCAACAGATAACTTATGATTATCTGATTGCTCAAAACCTGTGCCCGTCGGAAAAAATGGATTTGATATTCGGTGTAGTGATGCCCCAGGATGCATTTGTCGATCCTGTTCCGAAAGACAAACCCCGCTGGGGATTCCAGAAGAAACGGCTGGATATCTGTTTCATGGCGCACCGTTATACGCCGCATGGAGAGGATAAGGGGTACGATCTATTCATTGATGCGGCTTTGCGGCTATGCAAAATACACAACGATATTTATTTTCACGTTGTCGGACCCTATGACGAAAAGATAATCGATGTCAGCTCAATTCAAGATCGCATTCAATTTTATGGAATATTGCATCCGCAACAATTGGATGATTTTTTTATAGATATGGATATCATCATGTCTCCGAATATCAGCGACAAAATCTGGCCCGGATCGTTTGATGGGTTCCCGACAGCCAGCTGCACCGAGAGCGGCCTGCGCGGAGTGGCAATTTTCTGTACAGATGAGTTCAATTCAGCAGATGGAAAGTTTGTTGACGGCCAGGACTTTGTATTCATCAAATATGACGTAGCGCATATTGTACAGAAAGTAGAGTATTATTATCGTCATCCAACTGAATTGAAAGCGATCGGTGAATGCGGAAGTCAAAAAATTCTGGATTTATACAGCTATGAATCTCAAATCGCGTCGAGAGTCAGAATTCTGCGCGAGTTGATCGATTCGCCTTTTGTTTTTGATTTTGCCAAATGGAGAGATTTAGAGAAGTGTTTGCCTGAGTCCACGAACAATCTCTTAAATACGATTTCAAGTCCAACGCCGTCGCCGCTCTGGAAATGGCTAAGAAAACACAGCCCGGAATCGTTGAAAATTATTTATCAAAAATTTATCAAAAGATTCGTTAACGTCAAATATGTCTAATCATTCCAATGATATTCATTATGTAGCACTGCCCAAGCCACTGGTCAG
The DNA here is from genome assembly GCA_050178385.1 of Calditrichaceae bacterium. Lineage (GTDB taxonomy): Bacteria > Calditrichota > Calditrichia > Calditrichales > JBFXGD01 > JBFXGD01. The sequence goes on along the minus strand of JBFXGD010000223.1, from coordinate 606 downwards.
TGTGGTGATCCCTTCCTACAACCAGGGAAAATATATCGAAAAAGCGATCAACAGCGTTTTAACACAGGATTTCGATAACTTCGAATTGTTAATCTCAGACGATGCCTCCCCGGATAACAGTTGGGAAATCATACAGCGTTTCGAAGATCCTCGTATTCGAACCTATCGACAACGGAAAAATCTTGGCGCAGTTGGAAATCTGGTATTCCTGATAAGAGAATCCCGAGGCAAATATGTCGCTTTGCTGAATTCAGACGATTACTGGCTCCCGGGCAAACTTGACAAGCAGGTTGAAATCATGGAGTCAGACCCGGAACTCGGGGCCTGTTTCACCTGGGCGGACCTCGTCGACGAAAATGGAAATACCATCACGGGGATTGAAGAAATATGGAGCGACGTGTTCCGACAACCCAACCGCACACAGGCGGAATGGCTCAATCATTTCTTTTTTCGCGGCAATTGTCTCTGCCATCCGAGCATGCTGATCCGTCGAGACGTATACCGTCATATGAATTATTACAACCCGGCGTTACGCCAACTCCCGGATTTTGAAATGTGGATACGGCTGGTAAAACACTATCCCATTAACATCATAGCACAAACATT
>JBFXGD010000222.1:0-5008 GCA_050178385.1 Calditrichaceae bacterium | reverse complement strand
GCCCGGCAAATCTGACCGAAACTCTGAGTATTTATGCCTATAAACTGCTTTTTCAGACGCTGCAGTTCGGGTACGGATCCATGGTATCCATAGCGACGTTTTTTATCATCCTCATTTTCAGCTCGATTTATATTTTTATGCTGCACAGGAGGTTTGAGTATCTGAAGTAGGAAGTACAAGAAAAAAGATAAAAGAAAAAAGAAAAAAGAGAAGAAAAGTAAGAAGTAGGAAGTAGGAAGTTAGAATTAAAAGAGCGTTAAGAGTTAAGAGTTAAGAGTAAGGCGGGTGAAGAAAATTGGATCTCCAATCCCGAAGGGATGGCATTTTTGTAGAAAAACGGACCCCACAACATCTCGCGGCCCCGTAGGGGTCGAACATTTACAGCGGGAATCCCTATTCTGCTGGTCAGGATAATTGGGTCGTTAATCACAAAGTTACTGTTTGCGATTCTTCGGGGCGAATTTTCTGTTCGAGCTGAAAAAGTATGACGGTTAAATCATTGGGACAGAGGCAGCGTACCTCTTCTCTTTATTCTTTTATCTTTTATCTTTTATCTTTTATCTTTTTTCTTTTTTCCTTGTTCTCACGACTGCTCTCCCCTCTCGGGACATTCCTTGCTTTTGGGCAGGGCAATCTTTAAATTCGCCTTTGCTTAATATAGATTTAATTGAAAGTAAATATCATGGTCAAAATTATAGATATTGAACAGGGAAGTATCGGTAATGAGCTGGGAGTTCAGGCCGGTGACCACCTGGTGCGGATAAACGGAAACGAAATACGGGATCGTTTAGATTACCGCTTTTATATAGATGATGAACTAGTGGATGTGCTTATCAGGCGCGGTGACGAGGAAATCATTTATGAAATAGAGAAAGATGCCGGCGAAGATATTGGTCTGGTACTGGAAGAAATGGACCTGATGGCCTGTGGTAATAACTGCGTATTCTGTTTCGTATATCAAAATCCGAAAGGAATGCGCAAATCTCTTTATTTTAAGGATGAAGATTACCGCTATTCATTTATGTATGGTCATTATGTCACCATGACAACCACAAAACAAAGGGATCTTGACAGAATTGTCGAACAGCGTTTGAGTCCGCTTTACATCTCGGTTCACGCGACGGAGACAGAAGCGAGAAAACTTCTTTTGGGCATCAAGCGTGATGATAAACTGCTGGATAAAATTGAATTTCTCACACGTCATCATATTGAACTTCATACTCAGATTGTATTATGTCCGGGAATCAACGATGGTAAGGTTTTTGAAAAGACGGTAAACGATCTGCAAAAATATTATCCCTGGGTCAAGTCCATCGCCGTTGTACCCCTCGGTTTGACGCAATTCAGGGAAAAACTGATGCAGCTGCGTATTCATACACCCGCGGAGCTGCAGGATATGATCAATTTTGTCGATACGATGCGCAAAAAGATCAAAAAGAAAATCGGAATTAATTATGTGTATTTGTCCGATGAATTTTTTATCAAGGCAAATCAGCCGATGCCGGATGCGGATTATTATGATGAATTTTATCAGATCGAGAACGGTGTCGGTGAATTCAGGGATATGATTGATACCTTTCAAAAAGAATGGCCGCTTATGTCGAAAAAATGGCCAAGAAAAACCCGCGTAACATGGGTTACGGGTGTTCTCGCGAGCGAGCCGTTAAATAAATTTATTATCGAACCGCTCAGGGAAATTAAGAATCTGGAAATAAATCTCGTGCCGGTGGAAAACAAATTTTACGGGCCGACAATCCAAATTTCGGGATTGCTTGTGGCTCAGGATATCTACGCCCGTTTGAAAGATGAGGATCTGGGTGATTTTGTTCTGCTTCCTCCGCGGGTTCTGAATGACGACGGATTATTTCTTGATGACTGGACAGTGGATGATCTGCAGCAAAAACTGGGCGTCCCGTGTCATGTTTACAAAGAAACACTTGGGGAACTGGAAGATGTGGCGGAAATGCTTCTTTCAGAAAAAATCATAAAAAACAGAGCTGAGATTTCATAAACAGTTTTAATTATTAACAACAATGAGAATTATCTACAGTGCAGTATCCTGCTAAGATTTTCGATGCTGAGAAGGAATCAGAATGAGTGAACCGATTGTTGCAATTGTGGGAAGACCAAATGTCGGGAAATCCACACTATTTAATCGTTTAATCGGCAGCCGTGAGGCGATTGTCGATGATAAGCCGGGCGTGACCCGTGATCGTAATTATGGCCATGTGAACTGGAACGGGAGTCAGTTCGCGCTCATCGACACCGGAGGTTATCTTCCGGAAGGGGACAGCCTGATCGATGCCGCCATCCGTGAACAGGTAGATATCGCGATAGATGAATCGGATGTTGTGCTGTTTGTGGTGGACTCTAAAACCGGCATTACCGACACTGATGAGCGAATCGCCGGTATGTTGCTCCGCTCCAAAAAAGACACGATAGTTGTCGTAAATAAAGTGGATGACGCCAGAGAAGATGCTGAAGTCGGAAATTTTTATAAGCTGGGACTGGGCGAACCGCGGCCGGTTTCAGCTATGATCGGTCGGCAGACAGGTGACTTTCTGGATGTGCTGATAAAAAAACTTAAACAGTATGATGTGAGAGAAGCCAAAACCGATGATATAAAACTGGCTATCATCGGAAAAGAAAATGTGGGGAAATCTTCCCTTGTTAATACTTTTCTCGAGCAGAACCGGTCGATTGTCACCAATATTCCGGGGACCACCCGTGATTCAACCGATTCAAAATTGACGTATTACGGCCGAAATTATATTCTTATCGATACCGCCGGACTCAAAAAGAAAGCGAAGATCAAAGAAAATATTTTGTTTTACAGTAATCTTCGAACCTTCAGAAGCATTCAGAGGGCGGATGTGGTTATCTACATGGTTGATGTTAATGATGGCATCAGCCGGCAGGATATCAATGTGCTGGGAGAAGCGGCGGCGCAGAGGAAAGGCGTGGTTTTGGTTCTCAATAAATGGGATCTGATCAAAAAAGATGACAAAACAATGGACACTTTCCACCGGGATCATGAGGAACGGATGGGTGTGCTGCGTTATATCCCGCAAATCTTTGTTTCGGTACTCGAAAAGCAGCGGCTTTTTAAAGTGCTTGATCTTGCTACTGAAGTTTACGAGGAGCGAAAGAAAAGGATCGATACATCCAGTCTGAATGATTATTTCCGGCCTCTTATCCAGAAACACACTCCGCCGGCGGTAAAAGGAAAAGAAATTAAAATCAACTATATCACCCAGATTAAAGACAATCCGCCCATGTTTGTTTTTTTCTCGAATTTTCCCAATCTGATTGGAGAAAGCTACAAGCGGTTTCTTGAGAATAAATTACGTGAACAATATGGATATAAAGGTGTTCCCATCAACCTGGTGTTCAGGAAAAAAAATAATTGAACGCATAGTTTACGATTAGCAACGGTATTCTGAATGAAAAAATTAATAATTCTGTTCGTTCTGATCATTCCTGTAATCTTATTTGCTGATGTCAAACAGGATCTTGAAGCATATATTGATTCCCGTGTCCGGGTTATACAATTCGAAAGCAGCGATCATTGCGGATGCAGAAATCAGTGCGGAGTCAGACAGCAATTCAGCTAGCTGACACCTGAATATCAGGCCCTTGCGAAACAAATGCTCACCGCCATGCCGCAAATGCAGGAATCCTATGTCAGTCCTTCGGGGCATTTCACGCTATATTTTGATATGGACGGTATTCATGCCGTATCAACCGAAGATATTTCAGGGAACGGCGTCCCTGATTATATCGACTCAGCCGCGGTCATTCTCGATCACATATGGCAGGTTGAAGTGGATGGGCTGGGGTTTAAGCCGCCTCCGGGGATGGACGGAAAACCGGTGGTTAGTTATCCGGTTTATTTCAAAAACCTTGGTTCAAGTTTTTATGGTCAGACCATTGTAAATTTGAGCGATATTCCATCACTGGCCGGGCTGAACTATACGAGTTATATAGAGCTTAGAAATAATTATGATGATCCCACATTATATACGCAGGGTCTCGATGGTCTGCGGGTTACGGCAGCGCACGAATTTAATCACGCGATCCAGCTTGGATACCGGGTCTGGACGGATGAATACGGCGGATTTAAGGATTTATATTTCCTTGAGATGACCTCCACATGGATGGAGGACGTTGTTTACGATTATATAAATGATTATTATCTCTATCTGCCCGCGTTATACAACGGTCTGGATTCCGAAGCATTTACAAGTGACTCCGGGTTGTTTCCTTATGGAAACGCATTGTATCTTCATATGATTGAGCAGAAGTTCGGAACTCAGATTGTTAAGCAGATCTGGGATCGTATCTTGGCAGAGGACTCCTTTAAAGCGATAAAAACCGTTCTTCAGGGGTATAATACAGACTGGGCGCGCAGTCAGAACGATTACGCGGTATGGCTCTATTTTACGGGGAGAAGAGCTATCCCGGGAATATATTTTAGTGAGGCCGGAGAATATCCTGAGATTGGTTTCAGCGATTCCGAAATATATACCGTTACGAGCGGCGCGGGATTCAATGAATCGGTTAGAGCGCTGGCCATGAAGCACCTGCTGCTTGAAGATGTGGGTGATATACGTTATGCCGCCCTGACCGAGAGTGAGAGCAATGAGCCGCTCTATACTCACGCGGAATCATCAGGCATTGTAAACAATCCGGTTTCGTTTAACCGGGGTCAGTCCGTCAATTTATCTGTATCAGGTGATCTGGCTCTAGTTGTCTCAAATCCTGTAGAAATTGACACTGAGTTTGAGTATGCCCTGTTCGCGGACACAACTTTGGTTCAGGCCGGACCCAATCCGGTTCTGGTTCAAACCGCTGACGATGGAATAAATTTTTATAATCTGCCGTCGAACAGTAACATCAATATATATAATTTAAACGGCCGTCATCTTAAAACGCTGAATTCCGGTAATGAGCAGACAAACAGATTTGTCTGGGATTTAAGGGATCTTAACAATACAAGACTTGCCAG
>JBFXGD010000221.1:0-5046 GCA_050178385.1 Calditrichaceae bacterium | reverse complement strand
TCTGAAGGGCATCGGCCTTCCCGGTGTCTCCGGTCTGCTTCTCATATTTGCGGCGATAAGCATCCTGCGCGCCTTTTTTATCTGGTTCAGCCAGAGCGAAAGCAATCGAATTGCTCTATATATAAAAGCCAGGCTTCGGAAAAAACTTGGTGAAAAAATCATAAACGCCGGTCCATCATACGTGACCGGAGAACGCAGCGGCGAATTAAGCAACACTATTCTGAACGGAGTCGAAGCTCTTGACGCCTATTTCAGCAAGTACATTCCTCAGTTATTTCTATCCGTTCTGATTCCTGTTGCCATTTTATTTTTTGTTTTCCCGGCCGATCTGTTATCCGGAGTGGTTTTGCTGATCACCGCGCCCATTATTCCCGTATTTATGATTCTCATCGGTCAGATGGCTGAATCTAAAACAAAGAAGCAATGGAAAGCGCTAAGCAGGATGAGCGCTCATTTTCTCGATGTGCTTCAGGGATTAACCACATTAAAATTATTCGGACGCAGCAAAGATCAGACTGATACTATCGCCCGGATCAGTAAAGAATTCCGCCTTACAACAATGAGTGTATTAAAAATCGCCTTTCTCTCAGCGCTCGTGCTGGAAATGGCCGCCACTCTCAGCACCGCGATAATTGCCGTTGAAGTCGGACTGCGTCTTCTCTATGCAAAAATGGCGTTCCGGGATGCCTTGTTTGTTCTGATACTCGCTCCCGAATTCTATCAGCCGCTTCGTCAGCTTGGCGCCCGTTTCCACGCCGGAATGGAAGGTGTCACAGCGGCCGGACGAATATTTGAAATTCTGGAATCTGAAATCACGAAACCGCTCTCAATTAAAACTATTGATAATCCCATACCCACGGAAATAAATCATCCTATTTCATTCAGAAATATTTCCTTCTCCTATGATGAGGGACAGCGACCGGTCATCAAAAACCTATCGTTTGATATCAATCCCGGAGAAAAAGCGGCTATCGTCGGGCCGAGCGGGTCAGGAAAAAGCACTATCGCCAATTTACTGCTCAGGTTTCTCTCCCCTGCTCAGGGATCCATATTGTATGGAGGGTGGGATATTCATGATCATGATATAAAAAAATGGCGGGAGCTGATCGCTTACGTGCCGCAGTCTCCCTATCTTTTCCATAAAACCATCGCCGAAAATATCGCGCTCGCCAAACCCGGCGCGACTCAGGCAGAAATCATTGAAGCGTCCGAACAATCCCTGCTTCACGATTTCGTGAGGTCGCTCCCAATGGGTTATGATACGGTGATCGGTGAAAAAGGCGCGCGGCTCAGCGGCGGTCAGGCTCAAAGAATTGCTCTTGCCAGGGCGTTTTTAAAGGACGCTCCGATTCTGATTCTTGATGAGCCCACATCCAATCTCGATCCTGAACTGGAAAACAAAATTCATGAATCCATCAGGAAATTAACTTTGAATAAAACAACTCTGCATATCGCGCACAGACTGTCAACTGTCCGGCAGGCAGATCAGATATTTGTCATGTCTAACGGAACAATTCGTGAATATGGTTCACACGATCAATTGATGGGTCAGAATGGTATTTACTTCAGGATGATCAGAAGCTTTGAAGGTGCGGCAGTATGAAAAATTTTATAAAACTGATCCGGTTTGCCCTCTCATTCAAGCGATTGTTTTTCGTATCTGTCCTGCTCGGGTTTCTGACAATCGGGTCCGGGATCGGGCTGATGATGACTTCAGCATACATCATCGCGAAAGCCGCTCTTCACCCTTCCATTGCTTATCTGCAGGTGGGGATTGTCGGCGTGAGATTTTTTGGGATTTCCCGCGGGGTGTTCCGGTATCTCGAACGTCTTGTTTCCCATGATATCACATTCAGGCTGCTGGCTAAATTCAGAGTGTGGTTCTATCAATCCATCGAACCACTCGCCCCGGCCCGTCTTATGCGGTATAAGAGCGGTGATTTATTAAACCGTATTGTTTCGGATATAGAGAGCCTTGAACATATTTATGTCCGTGTCATCACCCCTCCGGCAGTGGCCTTCATGATTACCCTGCTCATGTGGATTTTATTCGGTATGTTTGATCTGATCTTTGCCATGGCATTTACTTTGTGTATGATTCTGGCAGGCGCCGGAGTACCGCTGCTGACTCATTTCCTGAGCAGAAATCCCGGGAGACAGCTTATTTCAATCCGGTCCGCCCTTAATGAAAACATCATTGACGGAGTACAGGGAATCACGGAATTACTCACTTTTGGACAGGCGGACAACCATTTTGACAAATTAAATGAGTTAAACAAAGAATATCTCCGGCTCCAGCGAAAAATGGCCCGTATCAACGCGCTTCATGAATCATTAACCGGTCTGTTAATGAATTTTTCTGTCATTTTAATGATGTATATCGCTATTCCAATGGTTGAATTATCCCTGCTTGACGGCGTCTATCTATCCGTTATCATTCTGGGAGTCATGGCCGCGTTCGAAGCCGTTACGCCTTTGCCTGAATCCCTGCAGTATCTATCAAACAGCCTTGAAGCATCCGGCCGGATTTTTGAGATAACCGACACACATCCTAAAATTTCCGGTCCCCCACCAGGAGAACTCACAACTTCCGGTTTTGATCTTTCGGTAAAAAATCTGTCTTTTGGGTATGACACTAGCGATGAACAGGCGCTGACAGATATTTCCTTTGATATCCCTGAAGGAGGTACCCTGGCAATTGTGGGGCCAAGCGGAGCCGGAAAATCCACCCTGATCAATCTGTTATTACGATTTTGGGATTACACGGAGGGGAATATCAGCCTGGGAGGAACGGATATCAGACATTTTAATCGGGAAGATCTTAGAAAATTTTTCAGCGTGATCTCTCAAAACACTTATTTATTTAATGAAACCATAAAACAGAACATCGCTCTTGCCAGACCGGACGCCTCCGATGCCGAGATTATTGGCGCCGCGAAGTCAGCACAGATACATGATTTTATCATGCAATTACCGGATGGATACGATACCTGGACGGGTGAACAGGGTCATCGTTTGAGCGGAGGCGAACGCCAGAGAATAGCGCTTGCCCGCGCCTATCTAAAAAACGCGCCTGTTTTGATTCTGGATGAACCAACCGCAAATCTCGATGTGTTTACCGAGCAAAAGGTTCTAGGCTCTTTCCGTGAATTAAGCCGAAACAAAACAACCCTGCTTATAACACACAGCTTGAGCGGACTGGAAAAAATGAATGACATTATTGTTTTAAAATCCGGTAAGATTACCGAGCGGGGCTCGCATGAAATATTACTTAAACATAACGGAATTTACAGACGTATGCGGAACTTACAGAATGAACATTTCGCTGTTGAGATGATTGGTAACCGGGTGGTTTAATCAACCCGTCTTTCAGTCTGGAAAATCAGGGGTACCTCTAAAACCCAAAAAAGGGAAGGCCTGACGATTTGGACCATCCCTCTTTCGGAGTGTGTAAGTCTTGTAAATCTATAAATGAATCGGCTGTTAGTTCTCTTCCAGCATTTTATCCATTCTTGCTTTTTTCTCTTCCTGCATTTTTTTGAATTCCGCTTTTTGCTCGTCATTCAGCAGGGATTCAATTTCACCATGAATTTTTCCGGTTCGGCTTTTTAATCCAAGCATTTTGATTGGATTATTTGATTTGCGGGTTTCAAGAGCCTCTTCATCTGATGGCGCTTCTTTGAGAATAACCGCTATTTTATCCTGTTGATCACAAGTCAAATTCAGGCGTTCACCCATATAAACAACTTTTTCTTCCATTGTTTTACCGGCATTCATTTCGGCATAAACTGCTTTCTGGTCTTCATTGAGAACCGCGTTTATTTTACTCAGTTTGAGCTCGTTTCTATTTTTTGCGGCATTCATGAGAGCTTCTTTGTCGCCTTTGTACTGCGCGCGGTCCGCATCGGTTAATTCATGAATTTCAAGAATAACATCCTTTATCTGAACAGCCTGTTCATCGGTAAGATTGAGTTTCTGCTTCATTGCTCCTACCCTGGCATCGATATGCTTATCGGCATCCTGCGCGAATAAAACAACGGCGGATAACAGAATAATCGTTATAAATGCAGATATCGTTTTAGAAAACATGCGGGACTCCTTAATAATATCAGTAACAGTAACAAAATTCACAAAGAAGGTCGAATCTTTCCTTTGTTTGCCGGTTAGACAACCGAATTCCGTTTCTTATTCCATAATTTTCAAAAAAAAATCATTTTTTTTCATTCTTACCGTTTAGTCCTGTCCTACGCAGGCTTGAAAGGAGGGTAAAGAAGTAGGAAGTAGGAAGTAGGAAGTAGGAAGTAGGAAGTAGGAAGTAGGAAGTAGGAAGTAGGAAGTAGGAAGTAGGAAGTAAGAATTAGGAAGTAGCAAGTAAGAAAAGATAAGAGTTAAGAGTAATTCGGTTGGACTTATGACACATTTCTGGATTTTGCGCACTCGCCTGTTGACCGGCACACCACGCCTCATGTGGCAGGGATTTTTGTCCTACCCGGGAATGCCATGGGGACAAGCCAGAAGATTCCTGCGGAATGACATGGAGGGCAACTGTCTTTAATGCTAGATTCACACAGATGTCATCCTGGAAGGATCTTCTGCTTTCTTGGGAAGAGAAGAAAAGTTAAAATTGGGAAGAAGGAAGTAAGAAAAAAGAAAAAGAGTAAAAACGGGCTGTTTCCCCCTTTCAAAGGTGACCCCATCTTAATCTTATCTCTTAACTCTTAACTCTTAGCGTTTTTATCTTTTATCTTTTTTCTTTTTTCTTAAAATTCCTACTTCCTACTTCTTTGTCTGAACTATGATTCGCCTGATTAAATGATGACTCTGATTTCCAATTTCTATATTATGCTTATCATCTGATCATTTTGATCCGGGTTCAGACCGCTCTTTTTGTTTTTTCTTTTTTTTTCTGTCTTCCCCTATTTTTTAAGGCCAAAATGTAGCAAAAAGCCCTGGCGGATTTTAACTCGTGTTCCATTAATCCGCATTTCAAAATTATTGACTCGGACAGAAAATTCGCCCCGAAGAATAAGCTGAATGTATATGGGA
>JBFXGD010000220.1:0-5057 GCA_050178385.1 Calditrichaceae bacterium | reverse complement strand
ATATCTTAAAACCAGGAGAGATTGTTACCGGAGTAGATATTCCGGATCCGGAGGACGGAAGCAGAAGCGGGTACTTAAAATTTAAAGAACGCGGAGCATGGGATTTTGCGGTTGTCAGTGTGGCGGCAGTCCTGAAAAAAAGAGGTAATCAGATTGTAAATGGAAGAATTGCATTCGGTGGTATTGCTCCGATCCCGTGGGAAGATAAAAATTTGAACACTAAGATAAAAGGTGAACTGAACACCCAGAAAATTCAGGGTTTATCACTGGAAATCCTAAAAGAAGCAGAACCGCTGGAGCAGAACGCTTACAAGATCACCCTTGCGCGAAACTTGACAAAAAGACTTCTGAATAAACTGATATAAGCAGGTAAAAAAAAGAAAAAAGATAAAAGAAAAAAGATAAAAGAAAATAGAAAAAGTAGGATTTTGTGTTGTGTTTGATTTGGCATTTTGCTGCAAGTGAGCCATCTGAAGACGGACTTACTCATAGGGACCGGATAAACATTTTTATAAGATTAAAGGTAAAATGATATCTCATTTTTCTGAAAATTAAGTAAGGCATCAGCACAATATTCAGCTATCTCTTCCAGCCCGAATAAATGATTTTTTTATTTTAAATGTTTTTTTTTGCAAATTGTGAAATATCAGCAGAAAAATTTCATGAAATTTTTTTCGAATTTCGTATTACATATTTCGTATTTTATACCAGATAGTTTAACTACAGATATTCGAGAACAGGAGCAAGTATGGAAGAATGGAAATGGGAAATTGAAAATGAGTCGTATCTCAAACGGAGCATCGAGCGGTGCCACAGGCAAAATATTATTCTACCCACCTTTAAGCAGTTAAAGCATCCCGAAACGATTCCTCAACAGATTCTGGACAAACTTAAAAAAATCGGTTTTCAGGAATTTCATCCTTTAAACCTTTTCAGAATTAACTGGAGAAATGATTCTGTTTCATCCGGTATAGGCGGTATAAATTATCTCGAGATTCCTAAAGAAATTACAGGAGTAAAAGCCAGAATCATAGGTTTAGTCGGAAAATATTTCCCTACCGGCGCGCATAAAGTCGGAGCCACGTACGGCTGTCTGGCGCCATATCTGGTCAGCGGCAGATTCGATCCTGATTATCACAAGGCTGTCTGGCCGTCAACGGGTAATTACTGCCGTGGCGGAGCGTTCAATTCCAGGTTACTGGGTGTTCATTCGGTTGCTATCCTGCCGGAGGAAATGAGCAGCGAGCGATTTGAGTGGCTGAAAGAAACCGGAGCTGAAGTGTATGCAACACCCGGTTGTGAGAGTAATGTAAAAGAGATATATGATAAATGTCATGAACTCGAGGCAAAAAGTGATGAATATCTGATATTCAATCAATTTGACCAGTTCGGAAATTCAGTCTGGCATCATGAAATTACAGGATATACATTACAGTCATTGTTTGATCAGGTTAAAATACCTGGACAGCGCATTGCCGGTTATGTAAGCGCCACAGGATCAGCAGGCACTATCGCCGCCGGTGATTTTCTGCGTACACAACATCCGCTAATAAAAGTTTTGGGTTCAGAAGCTCTGCAATGCCCGACCCTTCTTATGAATGGATTTGGCGGTCATAGAATTGAAGGAATAGGTGATAAGCACGTTCCCTGGGTGCACAATGTTAAAAATATGGATATGGTCTGCGCGATTGATGATGATCACCCGATGCGGTTACTGAGATTGTTTAATGAACCCGAAGGGCATGAATGGCTGGCTGAAATGGGCGTTCCCGCGAATGTGATAAAAAAACTGCCGCAGATGGGTATTTCATCGCTAAGCAATATGATCAGCGCGATAAAAATGGCCAGGTATTATGAATTTAATGAGAATGATGTTATTTTTACTATTTTCACAGACTCAGTTGAAATGTATTATTCCAGGCTGCGGGAGATGTCAGAACAATTGGGCGCATACACAAACCGACAGGCTGAAATTGACTGGACCACTTCGATCAAAAATCAGGGAATCGATTATCTCAAAGAACTAAGCTATTATGATAAAAAATCAATCCATAATCTTAAATATTTTACCTGGGTTGAGCAGCAGGGAAAGAATGTTGAAGAACTTAACGCGCAGTGGTATGATGAGGAATACTGGCGGAAACGTTTTTCGGTTGTTCCCGAGTGGGATCGATTGATTGAAGATTTTAACCGGCAGGCGGGCGTAAAGCTGTCATAATAAAATGATAAAATACTGATTTAAAGAGAGTGATTCAGTTGAGTGATATTTCAAAAACAATCAGAAATGTCCTGATCGCGGGAGAGGATGACAACAGTCTTGAACTGGTTGAAATCCATTTTAACGATCAGATTCAGCGTATCAAAAGATTGTTGCCCGGGAGTATCGGCTGGGAGGAGATCTCATCCCGGAACCGGTGGCTGGAATGGCAGAAAAAATATCAGACCGGCAGGCGTTCAGCGGGCAACTCCGATGTTATTGAAGGTGATTTCCATCTCCTGATACCGGGGGCGATTGACTCACACGTGCATTTTAACACACCCGGGTTTGAAGACCGTGAAGATTTTGAACATGGCTCATCGGCCGCCGCGTCAGGTGGCGTCACGACGGTTATCGATATGCCCTGTACTTCCATTCCGCCGGTCACTTCTCTTAAAAACATGGAGATAAAATTGAATGCCCTTAAGGGACGCAGTCTGGTCGATTATGCGTTTTGGGGCGGGGTATCCGGAAACGATCTTGACGGTGGAGTTAATGTAAAAAAAAATATTATTGAGTTGGCTTCCGCCGGTGTTGTTGGATTTAAGGCTTACTTGATATCCGGCATGGAATCGTTTCGGGACCTGAATATGGAGCAGATGGAGCTTGTGGCTGAATGGATTAAACCGACCATGCTGCCGCTTGCCGTGCATGCAGAGGCAAAAGAATTGGTGCTTGAACAGCAGGAACATTTCCAGAAAATCGGCAAGAAAGACTGGTGCGCGTATTACTGTTCGAGAGATGAACGTGCTGAAGCGCTGGCTGTTGCCCGCATGATTCAAATTGCAAGAAAGACAAGATGTCAGGTTCATATCGTGCATCTCAGCTCTGAATTTGGCGTGGAAATGATTCAAAACGCAAGAAAGGAATCTGTACCGGTGACCGCTGAGACCTGTCCGCACTATCTTTATTTTACCCGAGATGATTTTGATAATTCCGAGATATCATCTTATTTAAAAACCGCGCCTCCCGTAAAGACTGACTTTGACCGGTCAGCTCTCTGGAAGGGTCTTGAAGATGATACCATATTCTTTGTTACGACCGATCACGCGGGATGTGATCCGGACAAGGAAAAATCATCTGACAACTTCTGGGAAGTGTATGGAGGTATTCCGGGTGTTGAACACCGGATTCCTTTTTTGTTCAGCGAAGGATTTAAAAAGGGACGAATAAATCTAAAAAAAACGATTGATTTGTTGTCTACGAATCCAGCAAAATATTTTGGTATCGATGGGAAAAAGGGAAGTTTAAATATCGGAAAAGATGCGGATTTCGCGTTGATAAATCTTTGGGATCAGAAGCAAATTAGCGCGGGTGGAATGCATAGCAAAGGCAAGTACACACCTTTTGAAGGCGTTGTTTTTGAAGCGATAGTTGAAAAAACTTTTTTACGGGGGGCGATGATAGCCTCCCGCGAAGGTGATATGTTCACAAAGCCGGGATATGGAACTTTTATACGGGCTGGAAAATAAAAATTAAATACAATTGACGATATACTATTGGGATTCGAATACTACTCAAATGGGGTTACTGATGCAAATTCAGAATGTATGGGTGTCACAGATAATGGATAAAAAGATATCGCCGGTTTTTGCGGATCTGATGATAAAAAACGGAAAAATTGAATCACTTGTTCCAAAGGATTTTAGTTCATATCTGAAGAATCAGGATAAAAACAGTACGGGGAAAAATGTACTGGATGCCGGGGGACGGGTACTCACCATACCAAATGTAAATTTTCATGAACATTTTTACAGCCGTCTCGCGAAAGGACTGTCCATAAATGGTCCGACGGATAATTTTACTGAAATTCTTAAAAATCTCTGGTGGAAATTAGACCTCGCGCTGGATGAGCCCATGGTTAAGGCCAGTGTCCTGATGGGAGCTATGGAATCCATTTTTAATGGTGTTACCTATACTTTTGATCATCATGCATCACCAAATTTTACAAAAGGAAGCCTTGATGTAATTGCAGAAACCGTCAAATCTATGGGTATGAGAAGTGTATTATGCTTCGAAACATCCGACAGAAACGGACCTGAGCTTACGAATCAGGCTCTTGCAGAACACCGGCGGTTTTATGAATCCGGTATGGATGATGACACAAAAATGATGCTTGGTTTGCATGCATCATTCACGCTTTCGGACAATACACTGAAAGATGCAGCCGGTTTGGTAAATGATCTGGGATTGGGTATTCATATTCATCTTTGTGAAGATGAATCCGATCGTACGGAAAGTCTGAAGAGATTTAATAATCTGCCCGCAAGGAGGCTCGCGAAATTTAAATTGATGTCACCAAAAGGTATCCTTTCTCACGGGATTCATCTGATCAAGGAGGATTACCTGATCATATCCGGCGAGGGGAGCGCGATCGCGTATAATCCTGATTCCAACCTGAATAACGCGGTAGGAGTGCCAGATTTACTGAATGTACCCAATGATATACCGATTTTAAGCGGTACGGATGGTATGCATGCCAATCCTGCCCGATCGCTAAAACAATTATTCCTGTTTGCCAGGCATCAAAAAAATTCCTTCGAGGAGTCATTCAACTGGTTTCAAAAAATATTTTTTGATCAGTATAAATTTGTCCGTCAATACTTTCCTGATTTTACATCGCTGCACCCTGGAGACCGCGCGGATTTTGTTATCTGGGATTATGTGCCTCCCGCAGAATTTTCGGATCAGAATTTCTGGGGGCATTATATCTATGGGATTCTTGAACGGCCGGTACATACCGTCATTCAGAACGGCCGGCTGCTGTTGAAAAATGGCCGGCTTGTAATTGATAACGAAG
>JBFXGD010000219.1:0-5119 GCA_050178385.1 Calditrichaceae bacterium | reverse complement strand
AGCTGTCTCTGAGTTGCAGATTCGAAATCTTTCTGACATTTTTCCCATCAGCATCCATAACATACAGAAAGTAGGTTCTGTGGATAGTGTCCCGGTCAGAGATAAAAAATATTTTATCCTTCCAGGCGTAATAGACCCAATCGACGCCTTCCCGGTTTGATATATTTTTTTTATTCCGGCCGTCCATATCCATAATAAATATTTCATAGTCATCTTTTTCAATATCATAAGCCACATTATAGGCAATTTTGTACTTTTTTTCTGATTGGCAGCCGGAAACGGTGAATAGAAACACAGAGAAAAGGAAAAATAGATTAATCTTTATCATAGAATTTCCCCCGGGAAAATGAATGTTGCAGTTAATTCGAAAGAGTGGATACTTTTTACGGTTGCGTTTTCGGCGCGGAAAATCCTGAAAGCGGGGCAGCTAAACCTGATGGAGCTGGATGAGATTGCCGCAAGTGTCATTAAAAATGGCAACAGCCGCCCACTCTGTTTTTGTCAGTTTCATGGTAAAAACGACTCCCAGTGAACTCAGCCTTTCGTACTCCTTTTGGATATCTTTCACAGCAAAGGAAGTTGCAGGTATGCCATCTTTGAATATGGCTTGCTGATAGGTCTTAGCCGCTGGATGCGCGTTCGGTTCAAGGACTAATTCAATATCATCCGGCCCGTCCGGAGAAACGACTGTTAACCAGCTGAATTCCCCGAAGGGAAGTTCGGTTTTTTTTACAAATCCCAAAACTTCGGTATAAAATTTAAGCGCTGATTTTTGGTCATTTACAAATACGCTGGAAAGTTGAATTTTCATAATTCCCTCTTCTTTTATGAATTTGCATGAGTAGCTTTAACATTATAGCCTTCACAAAAGGACTTTACCGTCAAACGGGGAAGTTTGTTGCCTACGATCGTAAAAAGGAGTACCAATAAACAAGAACCTAATGTTAAGAAAACAAACAAAAATATACTACTTCAATAACTTATTATATCTTGGCTAAACTCGAGAGATAATATCTCCAACCGCATCCTTAAAATTTGAAAATTGCTCAGTTTGGTCTTTTAAACCTGGTATTTCATTTAAATGTGCAAGAGGTCTATCCTGTACACGACCTATTTTTGTAATTCCAGTATAATTATTTGTATGGTTTTCTATTAATATATTATAAACGACAGGTTAAATATTCTGAATTTTACCAATTCCTGATTTATTTAATTAAACAATTTTCTTTGAAATAATATTTTCCCTTTAAAAATTTATATCCTCTTTTTGCAAGCGTCTCAGAATGACACCGTCGGATACCTTAAATTCTGTACATATAACTCTGGAAATTGCTCCCATTAACAAATCATTATTTTCATCCCCAATAACTGAGCGATAATGTTCAATTTTATCCTTTTGATTTTGAATCGATCGTTTTAAAGCATTGATTGGAACGAGTAACCTACCAGCAAACTCATATGCCTGTTGTTCAAAAAAGAATAAATCTTCTTCTTGCATATCTTCTCTGAAGTTTAACCAGTCATCTTCTGTACGAAATTGACATTGTTGAATTTCTTTGGCATGGAGAACAAAATGCCCAACTTCATGTGCAAACGTAAATCTTAATCTATTTAAATATCGATCATCGAAATACATATCCTGATCTACATAAATAGATTTAAGATCATTTGATAGAAATGCATCAACATCGATTGACTTTTGCATATTAGGGATTGGAATAGGAGTTATACGTAATTTTAATTCGACGATATCAATAATTGGTACAGGGATTATTTCTGGAGGGTTTACAAACTCCTGTCTGAATTCTTCGGCTTTCGATCTAATAAAGTTACGACTAAGTTTTTGCGGTCTAATGTAGTCCACCTACTACCTCGTTGGTTGCTATTCATTTTCATCTGCCAGAATTTTTAATATTTTTTCTAATTCTTTTCTTGTTGGTTTTTCACCACGTAAAGTCCTAAAAAATAAAGGCAATTTATCTAAAATTGCTTGGTCAGAAACTAAATGAACAGGAATTTGACTGATCGCTGCCAAGTCTAATAGTGTTTGAAAATCTTCTGAACCGGAAGGTATATTTAATGATTTTGCAATAGAAGAAAGGACTTCTTTGCTTTTAGGTGGTGATAAAATTCCACGTTCAATTTTGCTCCAATTGCTGGGATCTAACTCATTTATTCTGCAAAATTCTCTTAAAGTTGTATTTTGTTTAATTCTGTAATTCTTTACAAATTCTCCAAAATTAACCATACTTTATTCCCCTTTCATATAGTAAAATTTGTGGTATTATTTTTACTACGTGGTAAATATATACCACATTTAATGTAATGTCAAGAAAATTTTATAAATAGATATGATAGTTGATGTGAGTTTGGTAAAAATCAATATTTTCCCTAAAAATCACATATTTTAAAATTATATAGTTGTCTTGTAATTAAATCTAAAAACCGAAGAATAAAATCAGTGGGTCATGAATCCATTCCGCTGATTACAGCGTTTTTCAGCGCCCGGTTTAAATCGGTTTTTATTTTCGCCGGTGAGATTTTTTTGATTTGAACCGTCTCACAATCGTTGAATCGGGCGAATTTAACTAGTTCTTTTGCAAATGTGGGAAGAAATTCATCAAATTTCGTGAATTGGGGTTCGAAAACAAGGTTTTGGATCAAAAGAATTTTATTCTTTCTGTCTGCTTTTGGATCTAATCTTGCCACAAACCGTTCCCCGAAGAGAACAGGTAAAGTGAAATAACCAAATTTTCGTTTTTTCTCAGGCAGATAGCATTCAAGGGTGTAATCAAATCCGAAAATGCTTTTTATTCTGTCCCGCTGAATAATCAGATTGTCAAACGGTGACAACAGATGGATTCGCGATGGTTCAGATTGAAGATCGGCAGAATTTTCAAGCGCGGTTGTCGGCACGTAGAATACACTATTATCGATGCCTTCAATTTTTACCGGTGTGATCTCTTTTTCTTCAAGCAAATGATTGATGGTGGTTGATAATACTTCTTTATTCGCTACCTGAAGATCTGAGTCTCTGGATGTTTCCGGTTGAAGATATTTTTGTATTTCTTTATCGTTGGCGATACCAAAGGCGGTGAGCGCGCGTTTTACAAGAAACTGACCGAGTTCATTTTCATCAGGCATCGTAATATTGAGTTCAGATGGCAGAACCCGTTCGGTCAGATCATAAATTTTCTGAAAGTTTTTTCGTTCTGTGATCATAAGATCACCCTTCCAGAATAATAGTTCAAGTGCGATTTTAGCGGGTTTCCAGTCCCACCATGTTCCACCTTTTTTATCGGACGGATGAGAAAAGTCCTTCGAGCTCAGCGGTCCTTCATCGCGGATACGCTCCAGAACCGGTTCGAGCAGATGCCCGCTTTTTTGAAACTGATACTCTGCCCACTTACTTGAGGGATTCTCAAAATTCTTCATTCTGGGCAAAAAGAAACGGTAGTCAGACATGGGGAGATAAGACATGGCGTGTCCCCAGTACTCAAAAACAGCCCGATCTGTCGTCTGAAGATCATGAAGCATGGATTCATTGTAATTGGCTGTCCGTGTCCATAAAGTATGATGATGAGCGCGTTTGATAATGGCAATGGTATCGATCTGAACATATCCGAGTTTGTTGATAATACTAAGAATACCCTGCTTGCCCTTGGGCAATGCGTCTGATCCGTCCAGCAGCTGGGCGTTTAAGATGATCTTTCTGGCATTTTCAAGCGGGATTGAAATTGTTTCCATGTTTATCCTGATCTCTTTTGGAATTAATCATTTCAATGGATTATTACGCTCAAATATTTTGGAATGCCTGAGCAGATGCATCAGTAATTCAAAATTTAAAATATATTTGGTAAAGAAACCAGATAAAAACGGCGCACGATTAAATGGAAGTAAATCAATGATAAAACGACAGAGATTCGTGAAGGGATGTTGTCAGACACAGCACCCGATCCGAATCAGCGAAACTGGTTTTTTAGAAGAAAACAGGGGATTCCGACCAATTAGACAAAACTGATAAAAGTTGTGTTCATCAAATCATTGATAATGTCAGAATCCCCGGACTAATAAGTCAAAAAAACGATCCAGGCTATGCACAGATATCCAATACATTAATTTTTAATGGCCCAATTCTGATGACAAATTTATAATCTTATTCACGAAATTTAAAAGAAAGACTCAGCTTTGTCCTGAAAGCCACGACTTTGCCCTTCTCAATCTTCACATCCTGTGCCACGACCTGGGCGATACGAAGATCTTCCAGGGTTTGGCCGGCGCGTTCAACCGCTTTTTTTGCGGCGTCTTCCCAGGAAACGGTGCTTGTCCCGACCACATCCACCACCTTATAAATACTGTCAGACATAAGATCCTCCTCATTTTGTTTGATGACAATTGATTTATGTGTAACTGACCAGAGATTTCTATATTGCTGATTATCCCTTTTCAGCAGGATCAATTTCAAATTCATCGGGTATATAGAGTATCAGGTTTAAATTGTGGTTATTCAGATTGCGGAATATTTCCTGTAAATTGAACAGGCAGATCGCGCCGTTCTGTCCGGATCAGATGGAGAGGGGAAACACAGGCGTCACACATGCCCAAAGGCTTAAGATCCCCGACGAAAACGTATAATGTATCCATACATATATAAACTTCTTCAATTGACGGACTTTCATTGCCGCATCCTGAATATTTACAATAATCGCCCCAAAATACCCCGATGACCATATTTTCTGAGAAATCAATAAATGGCGCGGGTGTTTTTTGACCTGTTCCGTCATACACATTCCAATATTGATCCCAAAACCCGATCCACTCGCTGCTGTCCTTAAAAACACGGGTGCCGGGATCTTTTACAAAAAACGCTCCGTAACTTTCAACATCCTGAAAACTAACCTGAGTGGTATCTTCTGTACCTATAAGGCGAACAGGGCGTTTTTCATTTTCTGTTTCAGATTCGTTAGTAATCTGAGAGCATGTGATTAAGAGCGAGAGGGATAGGATGACAGAAAGTATAAAAAAAACTACTTTCAACTGTTTTCTCCCAAGTATGTGTTCTGGAAATCAACCTGTTCCTACGTTACAAAATTATTTATCGGATATACAAGGGATAAAT
>JBFXGD010000218.1:3187-5140 GCA_050178385.1 Calditrichaceae bacterium | reverse complement strand
CTTTTTTTGAAAAAGACATAAAACCAGTAAAAAAAATTGTTTATAAGATAAGAATAGAAGATAAATTAAAGAAAATTAAAAACCTGCAACCAGAGAATCCAGACCAGTGGTTGGAGTTGTACCGGAAGTTTTATGAAGCAGAGCGATTGGCAGAGAAAGAAAACAAGATGATGGATTTCCAGGAGAAGTTTAACGAACTGGAAGATGAAAAAAACAATCAATTTGCGGAATACTATTTAAAGAATTATCCCGGGTGGCTAAAGGGAACGTTAAATGATGCTCCTATGCTTTCACATCAGGTGTTTAAGTCAGTAAAATCAAAGGAAAGAAGTACCTATTACCTCATAATAGATGGTATGCGTTATGATCAATGGCTGTATATCAAGGACGATTTGAGCGCGCAGATCTTAAAAAATTATAAATTGGCTGACTTTAAAGATTATTATTTTTCAGTTATCCCAACGGTCACTGAAATTGCGCGAAAATCTTTGATCGGAGGTAAAAAGTTTTCCGATATTTCCAAGGGGAATTCGGATGATTATTTATTAAAATCACTTTTTAGTGCTAAGACAATGATGTCTTCTTACAATAGTGATAAGAGCTGGAGAACTTTTGAAATTGAAAATTTGATAGAGGACAAACCGGATGTATTGGTAATTCGAATCCAGAATATGGATAATGTAATACACAAATTGCAGGAGACTAAAAATCCGATCAATAACGGCAAACTACTGGATTACTTTCAGGCAGAGATGAAACATGATATTTTCCATTTGATATCAAGTTTAATTGAACTTAATTCGCGTATTGTTATTACAGCTGATCATGGTTGTATTGTTTCCCGTGGCGAGCAGAAAATAGATAAAAATGGTATAATTTTACGGGAAAGGTATTTTATTAAATCGCCGGAAAAAATAATCAAACCTGAAAACTATTTTACTATTAGTAGTGGGGAAATCGGAATGCCGGAAATTTCGCATGAATATTGTTTTATGAAAAACCCATATATTAGTCCCAAAAAAAATCAAATTTCACCAAACAGTGTTACCCATGGGGGTGTTTCACTGAATGAATGTGTAGTCCCGTTAGCTGTATTTGACCCTGCTTAGGCTATATCTTAAATGGACTATTGTTTTATTATGATCACCTGTGATTATAAAATTAAACAAATCTACCGCAATTTTCTTATGAGCCTTCTATTTTTAACTAACTCTTTCAGGTACGGACTTCCTTCAGTATATTTCAGTTACGTTCAATAGCGGCACTATGAGGGGTTATGGCGGAAAATTCGGATCAGAAAAAGTTGAAACCATGGCAGGCAAAGCTGCATATGGTCATATTTGAAGCGGATACTTCGATTGGTAAGGTTTTTGATGTGGGGCTGATTGTCACTATTCTGCTAAGTGTTGTGGCCGTGATGCTGGACAGTGTTCAGTCGATAAATATGGTTTATGGTAACTGGTTATACGCGGCCGAGTGGTTCTTCACAATCGCGTTTACTATTGAATATATTCTTCGTTTAAGCTGTGTGGGGCGGCCAATCAAATATGCCGTCAGTTTTTTCGGGGTGATTGATCTGCTGGCTATTTTGCCCACGTATGTCAGTGTGATCGTGCCCGGCAGTCAGTTTTTACTGGTCATAAGAATCCTGCGTGTGTTGCGTATATTCCGTGTATTCAAACTGGTTAAGTATATCAGCGAGGCCAAACTTCTGCGTCAGGCGCTTAAGGCCAGTCAGCGCAAGATAACGGTATTTTTGTTTACGGTACTGACCAGCGTCGTCGTCATGGGTTCGCTGATGTATATGATTGAAGGCGTCGGGAATGGATTTACCAGTATTCCGAGAAGCATCTACTGGGCGATTGTCACACTGACCACTGTCGGCTATGGAGATATTTCTCCTCAAACCCCGATTGGGCAAATACTGGCCTCCATCATTATGATAATGGGATA
>JBFXGD010000218.1:0-3087 GCA_050178385.1 Calditrichaceae bacterium | reverse complement strand
GATTTACCAGTATTCCGAGAAGCATCTACTGGGCGATTGTCACACTGACCACTGTCGGCTATGGAGATATTTCTCCTCAAACCCCGATTGGGCAAATACTGGCCTCCATCATTATGATAATGGGATATGGCATCATTGCGGTGCCAACCGGTATCGTTACCGTAGAGATGTCCCGGGCCCAACAGAGAATCGTATCGACACAAGCCTGTCCGCAGTGTGCGGCGGAAGGTCACGATCCGGATGCTGTACATTGCAAATATTGCGGGGCAAAACTTTAACCCGGCCGTTCGCCCAGGTAGATCAAATTGAATAAATGAACATTTTAGTCCGAAACCCCAATCATATTAAGGTAATTCGATAGAATACCGAATCATCTCCGTTAAAAAAATATTTTTGCTTGCTCTCAGGGTGATAAAGTCCTACTCTAATTAAAGCATGTTTTTAATAACGCGGGAAGCAGGCTGGTCCTGAAAATTTGATGAATCAGAAAAAACCACGGACACAGACGGTTTCAGTTAATGAGTCTCTTCATGAACGCATTGCAAATCTGGAACAATCTGAAAAATTATTGCGGAATGAAATCGATGCCCTAAAGGAAACAGAAGAGAGATACGCTCGAATCTTCGAACAGTCTAAAGACGCCATTTTTCTTCATGACTTGTCCGGTAAAATTCTGGATGTCAACCAGGAAGCTTTAAATCTCTTTGGTTATTCCCACAATGAAATTATCGGGATGGATATATTTTCCCTTCATCCCGCAGATGAACTGCCAATCTCCGAGAAAGCATTCGGCTTAGTTCTAGAGAATGAGTTTGTAAATATTGAGATCCGTTTCAAAAAAAAGAATGGTGAAATCTTTCCGGCGGAATTGTTTGGAGGCCTCTACACGTACAGAGGTAAGAAATTTGTACAGGGGATCGTGAGGGATATCTCAGAACGAAAAAGAGCAGAAAAAGAATTGCGTGAATCTAAGAGAACACTCCAAAATATTTATGATACCATACCGGACGCGGTCATCTCCACAGACGCGTCATATAATATAACCTCATGTAATCAATCTGTTTATAAGGTACTTGGCTATGAACCGTCTGAATTAATCGGTAAAAGTTATCAAATGATCGTCGCCGAAGAGATGTTAAATGATCCAAAGCAATTATTGAAAGAAAAAGAGTTGTTAAAAAAGGGATATCTTGAACAGATAGAATACATTTTCAAAAGAAAAAATGGAGATAAATTTTCAGCAAGCTATTCTGTTGTAATGAATTTTGATGAGAATGATAATTTTATCGGCCTGGTGGGAACCATTCGGGATATAACTGAACGAAAGAAAGCGGAATTCGCATTAAGGGAATCGGAAGAAAAATTTCGAAATCTGGCTGAACAGTCACCCAACATGATTTTTATTAACAAAAACGGGAAAATTGTCTATGTAAACAAACGCTGCGAAGAGATGATGGGCTATCGCAAGAATGAGTTTTACAAGGATGATTTTGATTTTTTATCCCTGATCGCGGAGGAGTCAAGAAGTGCAATCGGAAAATCGTTCACCGATCATTCACAGGGAAAAGAGGTCGCCCCGTTTGAATATCTGTTACGCACAAAGAATAATCGTAGAATTAATGGTATTCTTACAACAAAACTTATACAATATGAATCAGGAACGGCAATTCTTGGTATCGTAACGGATATCACGCCCTGGAAACAAGCGGAAAAAGCTCTCAAGGAATCGGAGGAGAAGTACAGAAAGTTTTTTGAAGATGATTTAACGGGGGATTATATAACAACTCCGGAAGGGGTACTTTTGTCATGTAATCCTGCCTTTGCCAAAATATTCGGATTTGATTCCGTTGAAGAAGCGCTAAAATGTAATGTAAACTCGTTATATCCGGATTTGAAAACAAGAGAAAAACTGCTGCGGTTATTAAAGAAAAAAAGAAAATTGGAATATTACGAAATGGAACTGAGTGACCGTAAAGGACAGCCGGTATATATCATTACCAATGTGACCGGTCAGTTTGATGAAAGCGGAAATCTGACAGAATTAAAAGGCTACCTGTTTAACAATACCAAATTTAAGCAATTGGAAGAACAATTCCGACAGGCTCAAAAAATGGAAGCGATCGGGCGTTTGGCCGGCGGCATAGCTCATGACTTTAATAATTTACTGACAATTATTCGTGGTTATAGTGAATTGAATATCAATGATCTTAAAACAAGTGATCCGTTTTATAACAGAATGGTGCAGATTGATAAAGCGGCGGAGCGGGCAGAAAAGCTCACACGGCAATTGCTCGCGTTCAGCCGCAGACAAGTATTGATGCCCAAAATTATTGATATGAATGAACTGTTTGATGATATTGAAAATATGATAAATAGAATCATAGGCGAAGACATTGAGCTTGTCAAAATTCTGGATCCGAACCTTGGTGCCATAAAAGCCGATCCCGGACAGATAGAACAAGTCATTATGAATCTTGTGGTTAACGCGCGTGACGCAATGCCTCAGGGGGGTAAGCTGATCATCGAAACCAGAAACGCGGATATTGAAAACATTTCTGAAAAAGGTTTCAGGGAATCGGAATCCGGCGAATATATAATGCTGGCAATTAGTGATACCGGTCTCGGAATGGATGAAAAAGTAAAATCGAGAATTTTCGAACCGTTTTTTACAACTAAGGAAGTTGGCAAAGGGACGGGACTTGGTCTGGCAACAGTTTATGGAATTGTTAAGCAGAGCGGAGGTTATATCAATGTTTACAGCCAGGCGGGGAGAGGCAGCGCGTTTAAAATCTATCTTCCGGCAATCGGTGAATTACCGGAAAGACCGGATAAAGCAATTACCGATAATATAAATTTGGATGGTTATGAGACAATTCTTGTTGTGGAAGATGAAATAGAAGTCCGCAATATTGTGTGCGAGACTTTAAAATCCTACGGATACTTGGTGTTTGAAGCAAATAACGGTCAAGAAGCTATTCAAACCTGCCGGAATCCGGAAAATACGATACACCTCGTTATCAGCGATATTGTTATGCCCAAAATGGGCGGTCAGCACCTGATTGGCAGGCTTAAATCAAAATTTCCGGA
>JBFXGD010000217.1:0-5163 GCA_050178385.1 Calditrichaceae bacterium | reverse complement strand
GGTCCGTTTTTCTACAAAAATGCCATCCCTTCGGGATTGGAGATCCAATTTTCTTTACCCGCCCTACACTTAACTCTTAACGCTCTTTTAATTCTAACTTCCTACTTCCTACTTCTTACTTTTCTTCTCTTCCCAGGCAAGCAGAAGATCCCTCTTCTTAAAACCCGCCTCTGGCGGGCAGGATGACATTCTGTGTTGATCGTCTGTATTGAATCAGTCTCAAAAAAAAGGGTTTCTTAAAAATATCAAAATTTGTACATTGCCAAGAATTATATATTAAACGGCCGCAGTTATAAATAAATAAGTAATAAGAGAAATCAGACAGGAGTCAAATATAATGCGGAAATTAACATATTTGTTGATTATTCAATCGATTTTTATTTTAAACGTTTTTGCGTCAGAGGACAAGGCGGCGGATTTTACGCTTAAGGATCTTTCAGGGAAAGAATTTTCACTAAGTGATTACAAAGGGAAGGTTATTCTTGTAAATTTCTGGGCAACCTGGTGCGGTCCGTGTCTGAAAGAGATGCCCGATCTCGAAAAACTATATCAAAAATATAAATCCAAAAATTTTCAAATTCTGGGTATTGCGGTAGCATCAAAAGAGAAGGATATTCCTAAAAAAGTACAGAGTACCGGAGTGACTTATCCGGTTCTGCTTGGAAATAATCAGACAGTCTCGGATTACGGGGGCTTCAGTTCAATCCCGCAGTCGTTTATCATTGACAGGGACGGTTCGATTGTCATGCAGATTACCGGCAGCTGGTCCTATGAGCAATTTGAGAAGGTGGTAATGGATCTGCTTGAATAAAACAGTATCGTCTTGATGTATAAGCTTTTGGAGTGAAGCAACATTTGATTATCATAAATTTTGGTCCAAAAATTGAAATACTCAAAGCATCCGGTATAGGTGATAAAAATCTGGAATTTCTCGCAAATTTGGATCCGGGTATGGATATCATTACAGAATTAATGTTCCGGCTTTATCAACGGCGAGATGGCGACAGTGGAAAAATTTCCGAACTTGGTAAATTGTCAAAAACAATTTGGAAGGTACTGCAGATTAGTTATGAAAATGGCGCGTATGAAACTGAACCCGTCATCAAAATTTTAAAAACCGCATATCGCCGGCGAATCGCAGAGCCGGATATCATGCATACGGTAACCGCGTACATTGCTCATTCCGCTCATCAGGAATACAAAAAAATTGGATATAACTCAGCGCCGGATGAATTTATAGGTGTGAGCGGCGCCGCGCTGACAAATCTATTTCTTCAAAAAAATATTAAGACCTGCTTTCATCCCACGAAGATTATTGCTATTATGCAATAACATTCCCTGTCGAATGATAAACTTAGTTAAGATTTTCTCTTCATCAATCGCAAATACATATATGTGATGACCGACATTTTTTTTGATCAAATCTATTAGAATATTTACACCAAATAATCCGGATTTCACTGTTTAAATTTGAAATTCGCTAAGGAAGTAGTAATTAGTTCCTGATCAGGTAAAAATAATTTGAACTATTAAAGAAATATAGTTAAAATTAACTCTTCGAAAATATTGGATAGGTATATGTTTCAATATTCCGGGGTACGAATGCAATCTCAGCTAAAAAAGGTCTGTTTACCTCATCATTATATTTTAAGTTCCGATAATCTAGTGTTTTAAGAGAATAAGATGTTATAAGACAGAGGAAGCTTAACGGCAATAAAATTTAGACAGAATGAATCTCGGATAAGTCTTTAACGATGGAAAAATCATAGTTAAGATTTTATAGTATTGTTTAATCTTTTCATTTTTAATCAATTTTTCAGAGGGGGTAACTTGAGGGGGTGTCTTACTTCTGATTCGGCGATTGTCGTTTTCTGAAATGTAAGTGACCTGGCGGAGCTGTGCCCGATTGATTATTGATTTATATAAATTTTATAAAAATACAGGAATATAAGAATGCGGTTTATTGGATTTGCATTATTAGCGATTATAATGTTTACGGTGCACTTAAATGCACAGACTTTAGATGATCTGCGTCAAATACAAAGCTTAAAGAAACAGTTAGAAAAAACCGGAGATCTTGATCAGTCTCCTAAAAAAGTTGTTCCTGCATCCGAGTCACTGACTGTTTTTAAGGATTCATTGTCTGTTGTTCCGGAGGGAATAACAAGTTTTCCGGACAGCCTGGCAGCGAGCAGCGATTCAGTAGAGATTGCTGATGATCCATTTGAAAATCTTGAAATATTTGGGTTTAAAATATTTGAAGATGCAAATTTTGATTTTAATCCGGAAGTATACGGTCCGGTAGATGAAAATTATCCTGTGGGACCGGGAGACGAGTTAATTCTTAGTGTCTGGGGAGAAGTTGAGTTACGTCATGAACTCATCGTAAACAGACAGGGACAGATTTATGTTCCGGAAGTCGGGATAATTTCTGTGCTGGGAATGGATATTCATGGCCTAAAAAGTAAGCTGAAAAATATTATGGGGAAATCCTACTCATCGCTGACAAAAAATAAAGCATTTCTTGATGTTGCATTGGGAAAGTTAAGGGCAGTCAGGGTTTTTGTTGTAGGGGATGTCAAGAAGCCTGGTGTTTTCACCGTTCCCGCGTTTACATCTCCTTTTAATATGCTGTTCTATTCTGCCGGATTGAATAAGACGGGTTCCATGAGGAATATTTTGCTGGTTAGAAATGATGAAGTCGTCGAGGAGCTTGATTTCTATAATTTTTTGACACAAGGCAAAAAATTCTCAAATGTCAGACTTCAGAATAATGATGTTATCCTGGTCAAGCCGGCCGGGCGACATGTTTATCTTGCCGGCGCGGTGAATAAACCTGCTATTTTTGAGCTTAAGGGTGATGAAGGTATTATAGATTTAATTGAGTTCTCCGGAGGATTCAGGGATAGCGCGTATGTAGATCAGATCCAGGTTGAACGGTATTCGGACAATAAAGAAAGAAAACTCATTGACATCAATTATCGGGAATTAAAAAATACAGATAAAAATTACCGCCTGGAGAATGGTGATCGGGTATTTGTGCAAAGTATAAACAGAGAATTATTGAACTATATATCAATAGAAGGCCCTGTGTATGGGCCAAAACGATTTGAATATTTTCGGGGAATGACGATAAAGGATTTGTTTGCGCGTGTGGATAGTATTATGGGAGATGCCTATTTGCAACGTGTCCAGATAGACAGAACTCTGGCTAACAGGAGGAAGCAGATCTTTTCTGTGAATCTGGAAGCAGTGTTAAACGGTATGCATGCTGATGTTTTGCTCCAGGCTGAAGATCAAATAAATATCAAGTCTATTGAAACTTTATTTCCCGCCGATTCGGTCACGATTTATGGCGCGGTAAATACTCCGGGGAAATTTCTTTTAAAAAAGGAAATGACTCTCGATGATCTTATTTTCGAGGCTGGAGGGTATCGGGAAGACGCCGTGATAGAAGAAGCAGAAATATCAAGGATAGATCCCCGGAAGAGAGATAGAACAAATCTGGCAACTATCGTTTACGTGCCAATTAATCCGGTTTATGAAAGAAAGCAGGATAAGGGAATAAATAATTTTATTTTAGAACCTTATGATAATGTATTTATTAGGGCGAACAGCGATTGGGAATTGCAACGCAATGTTGAAATTAAAGGTGAAGTTCAATTCCCCGGAAAATATACATTGAAGAATAAAAATGAACGGATAACTGACTTGATTGAACGGGCAGGTGGATTAAAGGAGACCGCCTATCCCCGGGGTGCTACATTAAGAAGAACTCAGGATAATGTAGGGCAGATCGGGCTGGATTTCGAAAAGGTTTTTAAAAATCCAAAGAATGAGGATAATATTTATCTGATTGACGGTGATGTGATCACCATACCGGAGCAATTGCATACTGTAAAAGTTGCCGGAGGTGTTAATTTCCCCAGCAGCGTCCTGTTTGAAAAGGGTAAGGGAGCGGGCTACTACATCAATTCTGCCGGCGGTTTTTCGGAACTGGCCAATGAGAAGAATGTATCCGTACGTCTGGCAAATGGTCGCGTTTTTAAACAAAAGCGTTTTCTGCTCTGGAAATACTGGCCAAAGGATATCACTGCCGGAAGCACTATTTATGTGCCCACCTTTGCGGAAAAACCGCGAACCGACTGGTCCGGCGCCATCCGCGATGCCGCGGCCATCCTGAGCAGCGTTGCCACGACGATATTAATTATCGATCAGGTGAAGTAAGATAGTCCCGAACATCTGAAAATTCATTGAACCTATAAGTTTAGTAAAGCATCGTTTTTCATAGCTAAAACAGTTTTTCAATAACAGGATGCCATCAAATGGTTGAAAATAATTCTGATATAAAAGATGTAAAAGTTGAGAATAGCGCAGCAAATAACCCGGATGAGATTGATTTAGTAGATCTGATCGCGGTACTTTGGAAAGGCCGCAAAAAAATCATATATATCACTTCCGCATTTACGATTATCGGGATATTATACGCCTTTCTGGCCACGCCCTGGTATGAAGCCACAGTAAAAATCATGCCGGGCAATAAATCGGGAAACAACATGTTGAGTCAATACGCCGGTTTGGCGGCCATGGCGGGGATCAGTTTGCCATCATCGGGGGGTAATGAACAGCTTTATCCTGAGATCATAAAATCAAACTTTGTGCTTGATCGTGTATTGGAACATAAATTTCAGACTGCCACGTATGAACAGCCGGTGACATTGTTTGAGTTTTGGGAAACCGAAATAGATTCGAGTGAAAAAGATTGGCAACATGTTCTTTTTGAAAATTCAAAGAGAGCACTCAGGGAAAACTACATCGATATCAGCGTCGATAAAATGACGAATTTGCTGACCATGAAAGTTTCTGCTCCAAACGATCCGGTTTTAGCAGCGAGTCTCGCAAATTTTATGGCTGAACAACTGGATCTATATAACCGGAAATTCAGAAAGAATAAAGCATCCGAACAGCGTCAATTTATTGAGAAAAGTCTTTCTGAGAATAAAATAAAATTCGGAGAGGCAGAGAAAAATCTAATGCAATTCAGAGAAGAAAATCGTGATTTGGGGTCACCGGATAAGCAGCTGCTGCATGAAAGGTTGCAAACAGAACTGGAAGTTCAGAGAAATCTCTATATCGAACTAACAAAGCAATTGGAAATCGCGA
>JBFXGD010000216.1:0-5205 GCA_050178385.1 Calditrichaceae bacterium | reverse complement strand
TTCGTCCGGCAAAAACAGTTGAGCCGTTTGAATTTGTAAAAACTGATGTTCTGATTATGGAGACCACATTCGGGCTGCCGCATTATAAGATGCCGCCCCGGGAGGAAATAGAGCATTATCTGATCGAACAATGTAAGCAATTACTAAAAGATGACCGGATTCCGGTGGTTTTTTCCTACTCCCTGGGAAAAGGGCAGGAAGTGATGAAAATTCTCACGGACGCCGGGCTGCCTGTGTCAGTTGACTATGGAATATTGCGCTTCGTACCTTATTATCAGGCGCAGGGAATTGAATTCGGCCGGTTTGAAAAATTCCGGCGCAGTGAATTCAAAGGAAAAGTGTTGCTGCTTCCGACCGGTGCCCGCTATCACCGCTTCCTGAAAGACATCGGGAATACCCGTACATTTTATATTTCCGGATGGGGTATTGACTCATCCGCGCCGCAAAGACTGGGCGTCGATGAAGTTCTGCCGTTCAGCGACCACGCGGATTATGATGAGTTGATTGAGCTGGTGGAGCGAATCAAACCGGAGGTGGTTTATTGTACTCACGGATTTCCACAGTTTGTCGATTCCCTGCGCAACGCCGGTTTCAATGCATTTGAGCTTGGTAATGTACCGAACTCCTGACAAATTCGGTATAGTATGATTGCATGATGTTCAGTTGGATTAGAATTTAACCATATTTAGTTGTTTTATATTTTAGTGCACTCATATTACGTTTTAATATTGGGGACTTGAAGATGAGAATATTGAAAACAAGATATTTATATCTGTTTCTGATTCTTTTGTTTTATCAGGTAATGGCAACAGAAGCATGGCGTGAACATGATTACGATGTTATACATTACAAAATAAAAGTAGGATTTGACCACGATAAAGGTATGGTTTCAGGAAATACCACTATTATGCTCACGCCACTAAAAGATTACTTCAATTCCTTCGAACTGGATGCGCATAAATTTACGGTGAAATCTGTGAAGATGGACAGCGAATCCATTGATCATATCGTAAAAGATGATAAAATCACAATAATTCTGCCCCGTTACTTTTCACGAAGAGAATCGTTGCAAGTATCAATCGAATATCAGGCTTATCCGGTATCAGGGATTTATTTTTTTGCTCCCGATAAAAAGATGCCTGACAGGCCTAAGCAAATTTGGACCCAGGGTGAAGGTGAAGACAATCATCACTGGTTTCCCTGCTATGATTATCCAAATGACAAGGCGACATTCGAGGTCATCGCTGAGGTGGACAGAGGACAAATCGCGATTTGCAACGGTAAGTTAATCAGCAGAAATGAAAAGGGCAAAAAGGTCATTTATCATTATAAAATGGACAAACCCATGTCCTCTTATCTGATCGATCTGGTGGTGGGTGAGTACGATAAGTATGAGCAAAGCTGGAACGGCATCCCTCTGGAATATTATGTTTATCAGCATCACTCCGGAGAAGATGCATTGCGTTCTTTTGGAAGAACACCGGTTATGATGCAATTTTTCTCAGACTATACCGGATTTGATTATCCTTACTCCAAATACGCGCAGATCCTGATCACAGAATTTATGTTTGCCGGAATGGAAAACACCACCGCCACAACTATCACCGACAGAACGATGCACACTGAACGCGCGGCTCTTGATTTTTCAAGCGATAATCTTGTGGCGCATGAACTGGCTCATCAGTGGTGGGGAGATATGGTCACAATGCGGGAATGGAGTGATATATGGCTGAATGAAGGATTTGCCACCTATTTTGAACATCTTTTTAATGAATTTTACAACGGAACAGACAGGTTTGCTTATGACTTTTATAAAATTCAGAAAGGTGTGATCGATCTGGAACTTGAAAATCCGCAATATTTAACCGGAAAAGCGCCGTGGAGAATCGCTTATACCAAAGGCGCCTCGGTGGTACATATGATGCGGAATCTGCTTGGCGAAAATCGATTCCGGGCAGGTATAAGTGAATTTTTAACACAATATGCCTATAAAAACGCGGAAACGCACGACCTGAGAAGAGCTATGGAAGACGCAAGCGGCGTTAATCTTTTTGAATTTTTCGATCAGTGGGTTTTCAACGGCGGTATACCTGAATTTGATGTGACAAAAAAATATGACAGCGAATTATCGGAGCTGCGGGTTCATGTTAGGCAGGTTCAGGACAGTATAAACAACCGCCCGGCGTTTAGGGTGAAATTATTTATCGGTATCGATGACGGTCAGGAGTATTCCGAACATCAGATAGAAATGACGGAAAGGGATCAGTTGTTTACCTTCGCGGTGAAATCGGATCCTAAGATGGTCATTTTTGACGCAGGACAGATTCTGCTCAAAAAAGTAACATTTCTGAAAAGTCCTGATGACTGGATCTATCAGGCGAGTCACGCTCACAGGATAGAGGACAGGCTCCATGCCATCGAGATGCTCCCCGAATTGGAGACAGAATCGAATCACGGTAAAATCATTTCGGCGCTGCTCGGACTGGCTGGTAGGGATAAATTTTTCGGAATCCGCGCAAACGCCCTGGAAGCCTTAACCGGATTGAAGTATTTGGCGGCGGAGCTGAACAATAGTTATGCGGACACGATGAGATCGCTTATGAAAACGGAACACAAATCAGCAGTCAGGATCAATATCCTCCACGCATTGGCAAAATACAGGATTCCTGCCGATGAAGCAGTGTTCAATCAATACTTTAAATCGGATTTGAGTTACGGCGTGAGGACAAGCGCCCTTCAGGCATTACTTGAAGTCTTTCCTGCTAAGGCGGAAAAATATTTGAAAGAAGCGATGAAAATGGACTCCTGGGATGAGCAGATCAGGGAAACTGCCCTTGATTCGCTGTTAATACTGGCGGATAAAGAAGCGTTTGCCATTGCGAAGTCATTTACAAAATATGGAAATAATCAGAAGCTACGGGCAGCGGCAGTTAAGGTAATGGGAAAGCTGGCGGAAAAAAAATATGATCCGGCATTTAAAGCGCTGCTTGATGTTGTGAAGGAGGGTGGAGAAGATAACCGCTACCGGCCTGTCAGTCTGGCCATCGCAATAGCAGGTGAAATTGCTCCGGAGAGAGTCCGTCCGCTGCTGGAGGAAATTGTAAAAACAAGCAGAAATAAATATGTCATCGCTTCCGCGGAACGCGCTCTGGCCAAGTTAGACGAATTTAACACGCGAGCTCAGGAATAATTAGAATTTTTTCACCGGAGAAATAGATGTGAAGTGAATACCGGATTGTTATAGGCCGGCATTTTTTATAAAGATAATGAAACATCGGGATTGGTATAAAAAGTATTTTATTAAATCAAATTGTGAATAGTGTCTTTTATAAGACTGACCGGATAAGGACGGCTTTTTGTTTTCCGGGTATGCATACAAGGACCGTAATAATTCTGATTAATTGAAATTACCGAATAATATAGTTTTCCGCGAGTTTCAGAAAATCTTCAACCTGCTGTTTTCTCCATTTTTTGCCTTTTTCCAATTCATCATCCATAATCCCGGCAACTTCTTCAGCGATTTCCATGCTTGCTCTGGCGTTTAGAAGCAGCGCTCTTGTGCGTCGCGCCAGCACATCCTCAACTGTACGCGCCATTTCCCGATGAACTGCCCAGACGATTTCAGCGCGGGTATATGGCAAATCAGGGTGCAGTGGTTCACCCAGTTTTGGCTTAGAGACGGATAACGCGCGAATGGCAAACGCGTCAGATCCGTAAACGCTGAGATAATCGGATGGATCGGAATTTTTTAGCCAGCCATGCAGGCGCAAATGCGCGCTTTTTACAGGCCGCTCCTCGAAACCGGCAAGAAGTTCGGCTTCTTTTACGGTGTCTTCGGCCATTTTACGGTAAGTAGTCCATTTTCCGCCGCAGATCGTCAGCAGTCCCGATGATGATACAATCAGACTGTGATCTCTGGAAATCGAAGCGGTGTCGGATGTTTCATGGGATTTAACAAGGGGTCTTAGACCGGCAAATACACTAAGCACATCATCTTTGGAAGGATCTTTTGTCAGATACCGGGCGGCATGCGTCAGGAGAAAATTAATTTCATCGGGCAGAGCTTTTGGCTCTAGCGAAATGTCATTGACCGGCGTATCGGTAGTTCCTACAATAACTCGATTATGCCATGGAACGGCAAAAAGTACCCGGCCGTCATCCGTATGGGGTACCATGATGGCCGTTTTTCCCGGTAAAAAGGAGCGATCCAGGACAAGATGCACCCCCTGGCTTGGAACGAGTATTGGTGTGCAGGAAGGATCGTCCATTTTGCGGACGGAGTCGGCAAATACACCGGTGGCATTTATTACCACACGCGCGTTTAGTTCATACTCCTCACCGCTTTCCTCATCTCTGACAAGGACTCCGTTGACATAATTTTTTGATTTTAGCAATCCGGTTACCCGCATATAATTGATTCCGCAACCGCCAAGATCGCATAACGTCTGCGCAAGATTTACCGCGAGCCGGGCGTCATCAAACTGACCGTCATGATATATCACACCACCGCGGAGACCGGCGGTTTCAACCGTGGGGATTTGTTCAATGGTTTCTTCTCTGGAGAGCATTTTTGATGGACCGAATCCCAGCTTTCCGGCAAGCGCATCATACATTTTTAAACCGATACCATAGAACGGGCCTTCCCACCATTCATAATTTGGTACGATAAAAGCCTGATTATGAACAAGATGCGGGGCGTTTTTTAGCAAAAGGCCGCGTTCACGGAGTGCTTCCAGGACAAGGGATATATTTCCCTGCTGGAGATACCTGACGCCTCCGTGAACCAGTTTTGTGCTCCGGCTGGATGTACCCTGCGCGAAATCTTTCTGCTCAAGAAGAAGGGTGCGGTAACCACGGGAAGCAGCGTCAACGGCGGTACCGAGTCCGGTTGCTCCACCACCGATAATGATCATATCCCACAGTCGTGTTGATTTCTTTAACTGATCAATGGCATCATGACGATTCATACTGATCTCCTGTAAATGGTATAATATAAAAATGAAATCTTAAAAAGGCTATCAGTTTATAAATTTCAAAATAAGTAAAAAAAATGATACATTAAATTGGAATATTCAGGGGAAGTGTAACAATTTGTTCCATTGTGAAACGATTTGTCAAAATATAATAATCTACCAGAAATTAAGAACTTGAAACAACTTAACATGATTCTGTGAAACAATTTGTTTCTGTATAATTATTCAATAT
>JBFXGD010000215.1:0-5240 GCA_050178385.1 Calditrichaceae bacterium | reverse complement strand
AGAGTAGCCAAAGATAAAATCGATAATTCCGGAGGTCAGATATTCATTATATATATCAGCCATCATCGGGAACCGGACCGGGACCGTCGGAAACAGAGGATGATTCCCAATCCCATTTAGGATGGAAGAAATGATGAGCTTATAACTGTTTCTCCCGCATTGACGGATAGGCCACCATCCCTTGCGGGTAAAGGCGAACGTACTGTCAAAGGGATATGCGTCAGCTACCACTAAGTCGAACGGATGATCGACGGGATTGGGAACTCCGAAAATTTTTCTCGCTTTTTTCACACCGGCATGATACGCGGTATCGACATCTCCCGAGAGGATTTCGATTATATTTCTGTCTTTATCCACCAGATTATTGATGATAAAATTCATTCCCGCCAGCCTTGACGCTTCAAGCAGATCCTGTCTGAATTCATTTGAGACAGTGCCCCCTGCTCCCACTCCTTTTCTTCTCATATGGAAATATTTGATCGTTTTTTCACTGCAGACACCTAAGATCAGCTTGGCTCCTCCTCCGAATCCCGCCGGATTATGCGGATATATCCCGCCGACACCTATTACAAAATCACTTTCCGAAACATGCTTATTTATAAAAACCGGTGTCCCTGACCTTGTTTTTCCGGCATAAATGTTTTTTCCGCGATAATCATGGTCATAAATTTTGAAATTGTCAACGATGTCTTTGCCGAATTTCAGTGTCTTATCATGATCGCTCATAAGCGAATGAAGGCCAGTGCCGATCAGTATGGAAATATTACCGGAACGAATACCGGCGTTTTTCAGGATATTGAGAAGAACCGGTATGATGATATCTGTGCGGGTGGGCCTGGTGATGTCATCGCTGATGATTAATACTTTCATCCCGGGTTTCAATTGTTTGCTTAGAGGCAAACAACCAAGGGGATTCTGTATCTTTGTAAAAATGTCATCATCACTGAGTTTTATCGTATTTTTAGGTGAGAACACGCTAATGTTCCAGTTTGCGGGAAACCGGTAAGAAATCTTATCATCTCCATACCATGCGTTTTGACGGCAGGAAATTGCATTTTTCATAATACAACCTTATAAAACACGTTTAGGGTTTCAGCTTTTGTAAAATATCATACGGTTTTAATCATTACAAGATCTTTAAATTTCTTTTCCCGATTGCCCAGCGGATTAATATTGAGCAGATTTATCCATTGGACACTTTATTTAAACGGCGATACCGCCCCGGGCAAACCTTCATGCATAAATAATAATATTAATACTACCCATGATCGCCGCCCGTGCTTATATTTTCTACTAACCGTTCATTTAATCCGGTAATTCTCCATCAAACTATAAATCCATTCTCAAAAAAAATTGGGGGATGTGATGTTCAAAAAACCTGTTTTCTGGATCACTTTGACCATTCTATCCATCGCGGGAGGCCTTTTTACCTACCGGTTTTTCCCGCTGGCTTATCCCATAGTAAATCTTGATTTGCAGATGGACCGGCAGACAGCGTTGACCGCGGCGGAACAGTTTTCCGCTTCCCTTGGTCTGGGACCGGCCGGTTTTGATCAGGCGGCTTCGTTCGATCTGGACAATAAATTTCAGAATTATGTGGAACTTGAAGCGGGAGGAGCGGAAGTCTTTTCCGGCATACTCGAGGATAAAATCTACTATCCATATACCTGGCATGTGCGTCATTATATGGAATCAGAAGTAAATGAAACGGAGATCCGCTTTACTCCGGGCGGTGAACCATACGGTTTTGTCGAAACACTTTCTGAGAAGGCGCCGGGCGCGGCGCTGATGCCGGACTCCGCGCAGGCTATCGCAGAGCAAAACGCGCGGCTTTTCCTGAATACTGATTTAAGTGTATATAACCTTGTGGAAAAGTCAAAAGAAGTCCGACCCGGAGGCCGTGTTGATCATACATTTGTATATGAACGCGGCGACGTGAAAATCGGCGACGCTCGTTACCGGATGCGTCTGGTCATTTCCGGTGACAAGTTCACCGAACTAACGCATTTTGTAAAAATTCCCGAAGCCTTCTCCAGACGTTACAGTGAAATGCGCTCATCAAATGAAACCATCTCCGCGGGCGCGGTAGTTGGGTTGGTCATTTTCTACGTTTTGGGTGGTATGATCATCGGATTGTTTTTTCTCATTCGGCAAAGATGGATTCTCTGGCGCAAACCTCTGTTCTGGGGAATCTTCGTCGCGCTTCTGCAAATTTTAAATTCATTGAATCAATGGCCGCTCCTGTGGATGAGATATGATACGGCCCTTTCCGCGCAGGGATTTGTAATGCAACAGATTGTCGGTTTGCTTGTGTCATTTATCGGTCTGACGATACTGTTTACACTTTCATTTATGGCGGCGGAAAGTCTCACCAGAAAAGCCTTTCCAAATCATTTGCGGTTCTGGAATATCTGGTCAAAAGAGTCGGCAAGCTCGCCGGTTGTATGGGGACAGACTTTCGGCGGGTATCTGGCGGTCGGATTGTTTTTTGCCTTTGATGTAGGGTTGTACTTTTTTGCAACACGCTATCTCGGCTGGTGGTCACCATCCGAGGCGCTTTTCGAGCCGGATGTTCTGGCGTCATATTTTCCATGGCTGTCATCCATCGCCATCTCTTTTCAGGCCGGCTTTATGGAAGAATGCCTGTTCCGCGCGATTCCCATCGCCGGGGCTGCTCTGATCGGTCAAAAATACGGTCACAGAACAGCCTGGATATTTGCTGCCTTTATTCTTCAGGCGGTGATATTCGGCGCGGCCCACGCGAATTATCCGCAGCAGCCCTCATACGCAAGACTCGCGGAACTGATTATCCCTTCGATCGGATTCGGTCTTGTTTATTTATACTTCGGGTTACTTCCGGGAATCATACTCCATTACGCGGTGGATGTGGTATGGTTTGCCCTTCCTTTATTTGTTTCGACCGCTCCCGGGATCTGGGCTGACCGTCTTATGGTTCTTATCCTCGTGCTGGTGCCGTTGTGGATTATCCTGTTCGCCCGTTTAAGATCCAAAAAATGGACTGCTGTACGAGATGAACAGCTAAACGGATCCTGGACGCCCGCTCCGTCAAAAGAAGCAAAGCCCGGTACTTCTCTCCCAAAAAAGGAACTCTCTCTTGGGAAAAATACCGGCTACATTTTAATATTCGTGGGAATTGCCGGACTCGTTCTCTGGATTTTCACTGCCAATTTCAAAAACGAGGCGCCGAGAATGGATCTTCAAAAAGCTGAGGCGGTTCATCTTGCCGATAGTATCATGAAGGAAAAAAATATTCAATTATCCGAAGAGTGGAGGATGCTGAGCTGTATTGAATCCACCAACGACGCGAATGACCGGATGATCTGGCAGACAGAAGGATCTGAGCGATACGCCGGTTTGATCGGGAACTACCTGTCACCGCCGTTCTGGAAATTTCGTTATGTCCGGTTTGAAGGCGATGTGGCGGAGAGAGCCGAGGAATATCAGATCTTGATTCAGGATGAAAACAATATCCGGTTCAGGCATATCCTGCCCGAAGCAAAGCCGGGCGCGGTTCTTGAAGAAGGAGCGGCTAAAAATATTGCCGATTCCGTAATTATCAATCTGTACGGGATGGACCCGGCGGCCCTGAAACTGATATCTGTTGAGCCTTCCCGGCTTGAAAACCGTCTTGACTGGAATATCACTTATGCTGACACGGCTGCTTTTTCAACGGAAAACGGTGAAGCCCGAATCTCCGTTTTCATAGCGGGTGATGAGGTGACTGACAGTAACCGCTATATCTATGTCAAGGAGGAATGGGAACGCGAGGAAGTAAACCGAATGAATCTCACAAGGCTGGCCAGGGGGCTCGTTATCATGTCCGTCGTTTTGATCTTCCTCGCCGGTATCATAGCCGCCATCGTCGCCTGGAGCAGAAAGAATCTTTCTCCGTCTGTTTTTTTATGGATTCTCGCGTTGATCATTGGAACCGGTATTATTGATATCATAAATGAATGGAATTGTTCGGTCGCGAAATTTTCAACATCCGAACCATATTTTAATCAAATGATTCTTGCCATCGTTATGCCCATTATGTTGATCCTGTTTATCGCGGCCGGCCCTGCCTTTATCGGCGGATTTGCGCAAAGATGGAAAAGACCCGGTAAAGACAACGGAAGCTTTGCATTGATATTATCCGGAATCGCTATCGGAATGCTTTTCGCCGGATTACTTTCATCCGCGGGCTCATTTACAGGCCCTGTCCTGAAGCCGGTCTGGGCCGAGTACATATTCATTGCCGGTTCGGTTCCTCTGCTTGGGGCGGCATTACAGCCCATTGTCGGTTATATGATCATAACCGCTCTGTTATTGTTTGTTTTCACAGCGGTTGACAGGTTCTCTGACGGTTGGTCGGTCAAAAAAACCCTTAGCGCCGCGGCGCTGTTCTTGTTCGGCTTTATTTACAGCGGATTTGCCATTGACAATCTGAACCTGTGGATGGCCATGGGAATTATTTCAGGCTTGTATTTCATTATTATGTATATTGCCGTATTCCGTTTTCAGCCGGCGATT
Organism: Calditrichaceae bacterium; assembly: GCA_050178385.1. Classification (GTDB taxonomy): domain Bacteria; phylum Calditrichota; class Calditrichia; order Calditrichales; family JBFXGD01; genus JBFXGD01. The sequence continues at coordinate 707 of JBFXGD010000215.1, read as the reverse complement.
ATTCCTTTGATGAGTGGTACGATAATGATTCTCGGATCAGTCAAACAAGGGGTATTCAATGCCGCTCCGGGCGCGCTCCCGGGAGCCGTTCTTTCTGCGCTGATCCTGGCGGTGATATCCGTTATCTGGTTCAGACGGTTGTTAAAAACAACTTAACTGTAAAAAGTTTTAATCGTAAGAAGGCGGCGCATGCAGATAAAAAAAGCTTTTTCCATTCTGGTTATTATCGCTTTACAGAGCGGTTTGGTTTTCGGGCAGTCATCTCTTGGTGATTTTACCGGTTATCGTATTTCAGGCAAACAGATTGTTGTTGAAGCCGATCCCGCCGCCGTGATTTTTACCTTTTACCGGTCTGACATCGTTCGTGTCGATCTTCTTCCGGATGGAAACACTTTGCCCGATACATCCTGGGTTGTTGTTCAGGACACCAGTCAGGCTGTACCGTACACACTTAGCGAAACTGAGAATGAAATCAGTATTCAGTCGGCTGGATTGACAATAAGGCTGGATAAATTTCCGCTGCGGATACATTACGCCACCGTTTCCGGGCTGCCGCTGCTTGATGAACCTGCCGCGGGCGGTTTTTTATGGGACGGTCCTGATAAGGCCGCCACATTTATGCTCGATCCCGCCGACCACTTTTACGGAACCGGTGAGAGAGGAATGAGCCTTGATTTGCGCGGATATTCGTTCACCAGTTATAATAC
>JBFXGD010000214.1:0-5242 GCA_050178385.1 Calditrichaceae bacterium | reverse complement strand
ATCGAGCTGAAAATGAGGATGATAAAAAACGTCGCTATGGATACCATGGATCCGTACCCGAACTGCAGCGTCTGAAAAAGCAGTTTATAGGCATAAATACTCAGAGTTTCGGTCAGATTTGCCGGGCCTCCGCCGGTCATCACATAAATCAGATCAAATACCCTCAACGCGTCCATTGTCCTGAATATGGCTGTAATTAAAATGATGGGCATCATCAGCGGTAATGTGATGTAACGAATTTGTCTGAAAGCGCCCGCCCCTTCAATTTTGGCCGACTCATACAGCTCACCGGGTATGGTTTGAAGCCCCGCGTAAAGCAACAAAGCCGCAAAGGGTGTCGTTTTCCAGACATCCGCAAAAATAATGCTCATCATCGCCCAACTGCGGTCACCAAGCCAGTTCACCGGCGCGTCAATGATACCTGTTTGTAACAGAACAAAGTTCAAAACTCCAAAATCGCCGTTGTAAATCCACTCCCACATTTTGGCGGAAACGACCGTTGGAATCGCCCATGGTATTAAAATAACAACTTTCAGAATCCTGCCGGCAAACAGCGGAAGATTCATAAGGAGAGCAATCATAAATCCGAGTGCAATTTCAAGTGAAACGGACACAAATGTAAAAAATGCCGTATTTATCAGACTTTGCAAGAAACGGATGTCCCTGAACAAAAACTTAATATTGTCCAAACCTACAAATTCAGAAACACCAAACACGGGCATTTTTCGATAAAAACTAAGAACGATCCCGTAACTTAGCGGGAAGAACGCCACCAGACCGATGACGATCAGAGATGGAAATAAAAATTTTCTATACTCGTTCTTTACCATCATGGTTTTTGCATCCGTTTTTTCGACACGCTTTTTTCAAGTTCAAGAATATGTTCTATTTGTAATGTTGCGGACCGCATCGCTTCATCCACCGGACGTATATCGCCAATAATCGCTGAAAACTCGATTTGTAAAATCTGTGAAATCTGCTGATAAAAAGGGGACACCGGCCTGGGCCGGGTCATTTCCAGAATCCCATACAATTCAGTGATAAACGGCTGAACTTTTTTTATCTGAGCATCACTGTATAATGCCTTTCTGGCCGGTTTTATGCCGACATTCAGGGCAAATTCCTTCAGAATTTCCGGGTTCGTCATATACCGGACAAACTTTTTTGCCGCTTCTTTGTTTTTGGAAAACCTGTTCACCGCTATCTGCCAGCCGCCCAAAGTGCTTACACCGCTTTTGCCGTCAAGAGATAACATCGGACTCACACCCACATTGCCCTTCACCGGTGAATCTTCAAGTTGGAAAAAAGTCCAGCAGTACGGCCAGTTTCTTAAAAAAATACAATTACCGTTAAAAAAACTCAGCCGGGTGATTTCCTCATCCGAGGTAGTTACCCAGCCGGGACTAATTTTATAGCGATGAATCGTGTCCTTCATCCATCGCAGGGCATTTTTTGTTTCCGTATCCTCCAGATGCAGGTGGTTATTCTCATCAAGAATCATTCCTCCGAAACCGCCGATTATTTCATTCGCGGCGCAAATCAATCCCTCATACTGCTTACCCTGCCATAAGAATCCGTATAAATCATTTCTGTTTTCACCGGCAAGGATCGTCTGAGCCTGATACACCATTTCATCAAATGTTACAGGCGGCCGGAAGCCGTATTTTTTTAGAAGATCTTTGCGGTAGTAAAACAGCCCTCCGTCAACATACCATGGCACAGCGTAAAGCCGTCCTTTATAAGTGTCAGCCTGAATCGGACCTTTAAAAAATCCATTCCGTTCTTCGGGCGGAATCAATTCAGACAGCTCTTCGAGCCAACCCGCCAGACTGAATTCGGGCGTCCAGATCACATCGATCAGAAACACATCAAATTCATCTGAACGCGCCTCCAGACTGGTGGCATAATATTGATGCTGTATATCGGTATTTGCGGGGAGAATTTCTTCTTTGACCGTGATATCCGGATTTAAACTTTGGAAAGAACTGATGGTCTTTGCGAATTGTTCGGTGGAATTCGCGAGTTTGAAATGTTTAAAAATGATCGTTTGATCCTGATCGCGCACCTCACCGGTGTTTTCATTTTTATTGCATGATATGCAAAAAATCAAAATGATCAAAAAAATGTGGGGAATAATTTTCATCATTTATCTACTAAACTCCAAATCAGCAGCCAATTATTGGATTTGGCAAATTTAGCGAATAGTCATGCTGACCGCCGAAGAAATAATCCTTCCGCAGGGCATCTTATTTTCACACATTTGAAACACGAAGCATTTCCCGGTTCAGACCGTTCTTAATCTTTTTTCTTTTATCTTTTTTCTTTTTTCTTTTTTCTTACTTCCTACCTTCCTAACCCACCCCGGGCCTGATAAATCATGCCCTTCCCCTCCCTTATGCATAAGGGAGGGGATAGAGGGGAGGGTCAGTGCGTTTACCTGAACAGAATATTCACCTCGAAGAATTCCGCAACACAATAGTTGAATCTTAAGTTCTTAACTCTTTTTTCTTTTTTCTTTTATCTTTTTTCTTAAACTTCCTACTTCTTACTTCCTACTTTTCTTCACTTCCCGAGCAAGCAGAAGATCCCTACGGGATGACAGACCTGATTCGTATCGGTTGACTGTGACCTGGGCGCCCCGACTCTTACACTCTTAACTCTTAACTTTTCTAACTTCCAACTTCTTTGTCTGAACTCTGACCTGCCCGCCTATGGCGGGTTCGCCTGATTAAATGAAAACTCTGATTTCCAATTTCTTAATCATCCTCCCGGTTCAGACCGTTCTTAATCTTTTTTCTTAAACTTCCTACTTCTTACTTCTTACTTTTCTTCTCTTTTTTCTTTTATCTTTTATCTTTTTTCTTAAACTTCTTACTTCCCACTTCTACTTCGTCGTCATGGTATAAACCCCGTCCCACTCTTTTCCCGGAGGATTCTGTTTAAATGTTTGGCATCGTTGAATATATCTGTGTGAAGGACCGTCCTTTGAAAGAATATTCAAAGCCTGTTGAAAATGATTGATCGCGCCGTCCCAGTCCTGCTGTAGATAATGATTGAATCCCTGCTTATAATGATCTAACAGTTTCATTTTATCATCAGACAGACCTTTGTCAACCGTGCTGATCAGTTCATAAACACGGACCGGTTCGGTTTTGCCTTTCACTCTCAGCATATCAAGCGGACGGGCTATAATTCGGTCTTTCGCGCTTTTATAGGTTTCTTCACCGATCATGATAAAGGTGCCGTATTCCTTATTTGCGGGTTCCAGACGGGCGCCCAGGTTTACGGCGTCTCCCATCACGGTATAATCGAACCGGGTATCCGAACCCATATTTCCCACAACCATCGGGCCGGTATTTATTCCAATACGGGCCTTTAATTCCGGCCGGCCCTGTTTTTTCCACATTGCTCTCATCTGCACAAGTTTTGACTGCATTTCTATTGCCGTCTGACAGGCATCGTAAGCATGATTTCCATAAGCGATCGGCGCTCCGAATACCGCCATAATGGCGTCACCCTCATATTTATCAAGCATACCGTTATACTTGAACACGATATTTGTCATCTCCGTAAGATAGCTGTTCAGCAACTGAACCAGCGCCTCGGGAGAAAGCTGCTCCGAGATTGTCGTAAAACCTTGCACATCGCTGAATAGAACGGTACAGACTTTTTTCTCGCCGCCGAGTTTTATCTTATCCGGATTAGCCAAAAGCTCATCCACCACCGATTTTGTGACAAAGTGTGAAAAGGTCGTCCGGATAAATCTCTTATTTTTTTCCTCCGTGGTATATCGATACATATATACCGCGCTGAACGTTATGAACATGGTCAGAAGTGGGGCCACCATTCCGATCCATAAATTAGTATTAATAAAAATAATTGAACTGACAATGACATGGCCTACCCCAAGCACCAGAATCAGAATGATACTCAAAAGCGGATTCAAATAACTAAAAAGGATCCCTGACAGAATACCGAGCCCAAGTATAATGAGAAAAGTCGGACCTGACTCCAGACGGGTCACAAATTCCTGCCGGAGCAATGTATAAAGGATATTGGCGTGAATTTCAACCCCGGGGAAAGCCTGAAGAAAAGGCACACTGCGCAAATCATATAATCCCGCAAGACTTGTACCAACCAGTACGATCTTGTTTTCGAAATATTCCTTTGGGAGACGCTGCTTTAATACGTCATAAAAGCTGATATATCTAAAGGTCTTGAAGGTTCCGTAATAATTGATCAGCATATTTCCCTGCTCATCTACCGGAACACTTGCCAGATATTGACCTTCACCAAAAAGATCAATCTTTCTCTCATCATCGTAGGAAAATGAATCCACTCCGGCGATATCCATAAACATTTTGAATGCCAGGGATGGATAAAGATGATTATTAAAACTTGTAAACAGGTGAATACTTCGCACAACACCGTCAACATCCGCTCTGAAATTGACATGACCGAGACCGTGACTGGCATTCAGCAAATCAATAAATTCGCTTTCAAACCGCTCCTCTTTTCTAAACCGGTCCATGATTTCCGCAGGGAGCCGGTAAGAGAACTGTTCGGCATTAAAACCACGCGGCTCACTGGTCATTACATATCGCCAGTTTAGGGAGTCTGAACCACCGAAATAGAGCGCGTTATACACATTTCCCGCCATATTGACTTCGCTGATAAACTGCTTATCCTGCTCCGGCCTCCAGACGTCACGGTCAAATAAAATATCAAGACCTATCGCCAGCGCGCCTCCTTCGGTCACATAACGAATAATTTCCGGATAGTATGATCGGGGCCATTGTGAAAATTTCCCTAATTCGGAAACACTCCGGCCATCGATATCAATGATGACAATATCTTCAATACTTTGAGGCGGGACATCCATGATCTTTTTCGAGATACGCCAGTCATAAGTACGCGCTTCATAGGTATATAAAAGATCATTAATGATAAATTTCGCCAGCAGCCAGACCAACAATGTGGAAACTAATCCAAGTAACGCGCCGCTTAGAATTTTGGAAAGATGCTTTTTCAACATTTTACCTCCGGCAGAATATTAAAGTATTGTTAACCGCGTTAAGAGTTAAGAGTTATAAATTGGCGTATTCAGGATAAACCTCCAACTCTTTTTTCTTTTATCTTTTATCTTTTTTCTTAAACTTCCTACTTCCTACTTCCTACTTCTTACTTCCTACCTTCCTAACCCACCCCGGGCCTGATAAATCATGCCCTTCCCCTCCCTTAT
>JBFXGD010000213.1:0-5259 GCA_050178385.1 Calditrichaceae bacterium | reverse complement strand
TGCGCTTCTGTCCAGAAATCATTATTATCATCATAATAATAATCGCCACCGAGAAGATCGCGCACTTCACGGAAATGCTCAATTTCAGCGGTGCGCCAGTCGATACCAAAGCTGGTTTTCAGATTATCATTGACTTTGTAGTAGGCTTTGGAAATAGCGCCGATAGTCCATTGCTCGTTCACGCTGTTTCGCAGAATACCTCTCGAGCCTGTCGTTTGAGTATCGTTACGCGCGATGGTGCGATCCCAGTCAATAATTCGTGACGGATTTGAATAATCCCATACCATGCTGCCGAGGTAACCCGAACCGCCACCCGCGCCACCGGAATAGTAGGCGATGGAATAAAGGCTTAATTTTTTGGACAACTGGGTGTACCAGTTTAGATTCACAATCGGTTTATGATAATAGTTTTCTCGTTCGTTGATAAAATTTTCATCATAACGGTCATGGGTGCTGCCGTTCCAGTACTGTTTTCCCTTATAGGATGAGCTGACCTTATTCCAGTTTTCATTATATTCGCGCCCCACTTCAAAGTAATCCTCAAATGCGGCTTCATCATAATCATCGAGATCTTTGGCGAAATCTTCGCTGTAAACACCGATGTTCTGTTTATAGGAATTCTGCCCGTGTCTTTGCGGGGCGCCCATTCCATAAAGTTCCAGGCGATTGTTGGGATTAATATTGTAGCTCGCGCCAAAATAATAAGCCCAGGCATCCGTCCATGTTTTATCAATAAGACCGTCACCGGTTTTTCTTACAATACCGCCGGTAACCGCGTATTTACCATCGATCAATCCGGAATTGGCGATCAATGTGGATTTCAGGAAACCATCATTGCCAAATTCTTGTTTATATTTGATGCCGGCGCTCTGAGCGGTGGGATCGGTCAAAATATTCATCGTACCGCCGATTGAGGGGGTTGCCAGGTTAACAGCACTCAGACCGCGCTGTACCTGAATGGAAGATGTGGCATCGCCGACGCCATCCCAGTTTGACCAGTAAACCCAGCCGTTTTCCATATCATTAACAGGTACACCGTTAATCATGATGGCCACATTGCGCTGATTAAATCCGCGAATATTAATACGGGCGTCACCCGCGCCGCCGCCCTGCATAGTGGCGTAAACACTGGGTGTGGTATCCAGAACGAGAGGAATGTCGCGTGAACCTAAGGTGACTTCCATCTTTTGTTTTTCCACATTGGTGAAAGCGACCGGAGTTTCACGTTCCTTCGCGCGATCCGCTACCACCTCGATTGTTTTGGCGAACAGGTATTCAGTGAGGTCAAAATTCTGCTGAACATCACCGGAAACTTTAATATCAAATTTTTCGGTGGCATAACCTACATAATCGCAAACAATGGTATAAGTACCATCGTTAACCTTAATGTAATACATACCGTCGACATCAGACGCCGCGCCGACAGAAGTACCCTGAAGATAAATATTAGCGCCAGGGAGCGCCTCACCCGTTTCCTTCGCGGCAACTTTACCGGAAACTGAACCGGCAAATGCATTGCTGACAGTCCAGACGGACAGAACTAATAGAAGTAATAATTTCCTCACACACTCCTCCTACAATTTAATTAAGTTAATAATTATTGCATAGAATAAATTAGCAAAACTTACCTACAAAACAGGTATCATCCTCCTTCTTTAAATAATCATGTAAGTATTTATTAATTTTATATTTAGACAGATAAGATATAAACGAACGGAAGCTAGACGAAGCAAATTTATCAGATATTAAACATGCCGGAATCAACAATGAACCGACCTCCCCAATTTTTTTAATTAAAAGGTATCACAATGTAAAAAATAATTGTGATTTTTGCCATATGTTTTTGATAAAAATATTTGGTAATATATAATTTTTAATTTTACAATCATCAACTCTCTGATATTCTAAATTGTCGTTCAAATATTAGATTTTCAATAAGATTATATAACAATTAAATTAGATTTTCAAGCAAAGAAATATTTTATATTATCAGAACTGTCCCTGATAATTTTGTTAGTCATTTTGATTGGCTTAGAATTAGGCTATAGAACAGATTACGCGATATTTTTGAACAAGATCCCATCAAATCAAAGACAGGCAGCTATCCGCCCTCTTTCCCAGTGATGAATATCCCGGAGGGATTAAACGTATATAGAAAAACAGGTGTCTGAAAATTCTCATCAAATCCGGACATTAAATTCAGATGACAATCCCAATCCCGAAGGAAGGTATCCCCTGACACCGATCAATTGATTCCCGTATTTCTTTTTTCTTTTTTCTTTTATCTTTTATCTTTTCTAGTTCTCAGCCACTTCATCAACAAGAATAATCGGTTCACTTTTATTTTTCCATTTACGATACCCATTAATCGCCAGAGGGGATCCGAGCATGATACCAAGAAATGTAAATATTACCCAATCCGGTATATTTAGCGCGTCGCCTCCATAGGCAAGAAGAGCGTATCTTGGTATTCTTCCCAGAGCGACCGAAGAAGCGTATTTATAAAAAGGATATTTTGTGGCGACACTCAGAAGCCTGACCGGATAAAACGGAACCGGAGTCAGCGCGAAAAAAACAATCGTCCAGAACGGCTGTTTATTAAAATAATGAGTGGACCGTTCATAGGAATGTGACGATTTGATTTTTGTCAGATATTTACTGTCAAGAATTGGCGTCAATACTATATAATCCAGAGCACAGCCCAGTATTGTCGGGACGATGGCAAGAACGACCGGCACATAAACCGGGTAGATTTTACCATAATAAATAAGGAGCGGCTCATGAGGTAAACCAAGAAATGAATTGGAAGCAGTTATATAATAAAAGTAAATGACCAGATCTACATTTCCCGGATAGAACAACAGGGTCAACATCGAGGTAAATGCAAAACCGGAAATAATAACTATTGACAGAATGAATTTTTTACTGGTTAACAGATCTCTCATAAACCTTTTTCCGAAGTTATAGGCATAATTTGAGTAAAAAATCAAATTAATTAAAATATTAATTTATTATTGCGGAATTTATGGTTATTAACAGGAATTTTCGTTTTTTTCTGTCTTCACAATTTCTAAAATTACTTTATCTAAAACTGACTCTTTATCATAATATTTATTTTTAATTCTCAACTTGATCAATTCAATCTTTTGAGCTTCCAACCTGGACATAACAGATTGATCCTTCATCAGGGATTCCTTTTTTTTTCGCCCGTTCATTTGATTTTCCCGGCGTTTTTAAATATTAATGCGCTACACAGATTATGATCGGCGTGGCAGGATAAAACTTTAACCGATTCAGGAAATGAGTGGAAATGTGATTAATTTGCGGATTTTGGTCTGGCGACAGGCAAGGTTATGATAAAGGAGTTTCCGACTTTATTCTCATCGTCAATTACAAGCTTGCCGTTATGAGCCTCCACAGACAATTTCGAAAAAGTGAACCCAAGGCCCCGGCCCACTCTGTAGCCTTCATTCTTTATCTCAACCTGGCTGTATTTATCAAACATGCTTTTGCGGAATTTTTGAGGAATTTGAACACCAAAATCATGAATTTCAAGAGTGACAAAATCATCTTTTTTTGATGTTATAATATCAACAACGCCATCTGTTGTCACATTGGATACCGCGAACTGTAAAAGATTATCGATAACTCTTTCCATAACTGATGAATCAATCTTTAGGAGAGGAATCTCACTGACGAGTTCCATATTTATTTTTTTGGATTCATTTTCAGGATATTCCCACATCTTCAAAGTACATTTTTTTACCAGTTCGTTCAGATTGGCCAGCTCAAGATTTAACTGCATTGTTCCCGCTTCGATTTTCGAGACATCAATCAGATTTAAGACCATCCGCAGCAGATGTTTTGTGCTTCTGTCAATCCGGTCAACATATTTTTTCATCAATTCAGATGCAGACGGTTCCATACCCATTGTCATCATCTGCAGGTTTCCCTGAATCACAAAAAGGGGATTTTTCATATCATGTACGATCAGGTGAGAAAGTTCATCTTTAAACTGGTCTATTCTGCGAAGAATTTCATTTTTTTCCGCGAGTTCTTTGTTCTTAAATTCTAATTCATCATGAAATTTCTTGATTCTCAGGAGAGATTTTACACGTGTGAGAAGCTCGACACTCTCAAACGGCTTTGTTATAAAATCGTCCGCCCCGACTTCCAGGCTGTGGATTTTATCTTTCAATTCTTTTAGGGAGGTAATCATTACAACGGGAATAAACATGGTGGCTGGATTTTTTTTGATCCGCTCACAAACTTTAAAACCATCCATTTTCGGCAGCATGATATCCAGAAGAATGATATCTGGTTTTTCCTGCTCAACTTTTTCCAGACCATCTACTCCGTCAAAAGCTGAAATAATTTCATAATTCTGGGGTTTCAAAAAGTAGGCAATCAGATCAACATTATCTTTATTATCATCTACAATGAGGATTTTAGATCTGGATGAATTGGACAACATGATCAATCCTTAAATTCTTCAACAGATTTTTCGGGTTTTATATCTTTTAATATTCAACTTAAGCTAAATATACTGTTAAGTACAATATATGTGCAACATTAAATTGAATGACCCGAAAATTCAGCTGCTCAGGCATAGATCATTTTATTCATTTCTTTTTTCAGCCTGCCCATAGTCTCGGAATGGATTTGAGAAATTCTTGATTCAGAAACATTCAGAATATTACCAATTTCCTTAAAGGTCAGTTTCTCATAGTAATAAAGCGTGATCGCGAGCCGTGTTTTTTCCGGCAGCTTCTTGATTGCTTTTAACAGAACTCTCTTCATTTCATCCTCTTCCAGTTGTTCTTCTGAACTTATATAATCTGTGTCCTCAAGGACATCATATAGATTCTGCTTGCTGGAGTCGTCGATACTCTTATCCAGGGAAAAAATATTCACCGAATTTATCTCCTTTTTCCAATTCTGCAAATCTTCAACATCAACACCAAGACCGTTGGCCATTTCATCTTCAGTATAATTCCCGGAAAATTTTTGCTCCAGTTCAACCGATTTTTCTTTCATGGTGTTTAGTTTCGCGCGTAAAGACCTGGGAATCCAGTCCATTTTGCGAAGCTCGTCAATGATGGAGCCTTTTATTCTTGGGATTGCATAAGTTTCAAATTTAATTCCATAATTAGGATCAAAACGTTCGATTGCTTCAGACAATCCTAATACCCCTATCTGATAGAGATCACTTTCTTCAATTGCGGCGGGATAGTTTTTAATCATTTTACGGACAACATA
>JBFXGD010000212.1:0-5261 GCA_050178385.1 Calditrichaceae bacterium | reverse complement strand
ATTTAAGGATACCTCCCGGTAATCCAGCCGCCGGCGGGTAGGGTTTGATAATCTCATGTATGTGTACAATAAGCATTTTTCTGTCGAAGAAGCCGCATCATATATTGACGGGCTGCGGAAAACTTTGAAAGATATTCAGGTTCTCGCGGAAGATTTGAAGAAAACGGGTTTTGATCCATATAATGGAAAATATAAGATCGGTTTTCATCCAGGTACTTATAAAGAATACCCGGATGATTTTATCAAACTGCTGGAACTGATCAGGAATATTACGGAAAAAGGAATAGAAATTAAGGGACTTGAACACGGGTTGATCGATTTTCCGGCGATTCGTCCAAACGGTGACGAAGTTTTTCTCTGCTGGAAGGTGGATGAACAGGCGATCGAGTTCTGGCACACGCTTGACGGCGGTTACCGGGGAAGACATCATATTGATGATTTTTAAGTGAGTTGAAAGCTGTATGATTATTAATTATGGAAAATATGAGATAAATAAAGGACTATTTCTCGCGCCCATGGAGGATGTGAGCGATTATCCGTTTCGCATGATCTGCAAACAAATGGGAGCGGATGTAGTGTATTCCGAATTTATCAGTTCGGAAGCATTAATTCGTGACGCGGAAAAAGCCTTTAAAAAGATGACCATCCAGCCGTCTGAGCATCCTATCGGGATTCAGATTTACGGAAACCGGATCGAGGCGATGGTTGAAGCCGCGCAGATCGCGGAAGAAAAAGGTCCTGATTTTATTGATATCAATTTTGGTTGTCCGGTTAAAAAAGTTGCTTTGAAAGGCGCGGGTTCAGGTTTATTACGGGATGTTCCAAAGATGATTGAGATGTGCGCCGCCGTGGCCCGTTCTGTTTCGCTGCCGGTGACCGCAAAAACGAGACTCGGATGGGACGCCGATTCTATTGAAATCGTTGACATCGCCAGGCGAATGGAGGGTGTCGGAATTGAAGCCATTGCCGTTCACGCGAGGACACGCGCTCAGGGCTATAAGGGGACGGCGGACTGGAGCTGGCTCGCAGATGTGAAAAAAGCCGTAAGTATTCCCGTCATTGGGAATGGCGATGTCACGGAACCTGAACACGCGATTCAGATGTTTGAACAAACCGGTGTGGACGCGGTGATGATCGGAAGGGGCGCGATTCACAATCCATGGATTTTTCGCCATACCAAATCACTTATGGAAACCGGCAGTATTCCCGGACCACCTTCGCTTGGAGAACGGATCGATATTTTAAAACAGCATTATATCTATAGCGTGGAATACAAGGGCGAGCGCAAGGGCGTGATTGAAATGCGCAAACATCTGAGCGGATATCTGAAAGGTCTGCCGCATATCGCAAAATTCCGGTTGGAAATGATGAAATATGAATGTCTGGAAGAGGTGATGGAAAAACTGGATGTTCTGAAAGACGCGAAAATATATAAAGATATATTGGAAGACAAGCCTGAAGCCGATTTAATTACCTGTCAGACAGAGTTTTAGAATGACAAATAAAAAGAATAATTAAAGCCGGATCAGAATTGACCCGGCTTTTTTTTGATCTAGAATGTATCAGCGCGATTTTTTTTGTCCATCCCCGGTGACTCACTAATGTTTAGATTCATAAAGTCCGCGATTTTTCCTACGAGATCATTCGGGCCGACCGGCTGATCAAATGTTCCGGGTGTTATTCCGGGGCCGTTCATCAGCATGGGGACATGCGTGTCGTACCACCATGGCGATCCGTGAGTCGTACCGGTGACCTGGTCATCAGAATAATTAAAGATCCAGTATTCTTTCTGAATGATTACAACATCCCCACTCCGGGACGGGTAATAGGCGTTTTTTACATATTGCCATAATGGATTGTCGTCTGAATTTCCCTTCATGATTTCCTGCCGGGTAAATACCGTCTCAATGCCTTCTACCGGTAAAATGGCTTCCCTGAGGATGTTTTGAACCTTTTGGGAGTCAGCCCCTGTTCGTTTCCAGAATTCGGATGTCATAAAAATTGAAGCGTTTGTCAGCGGTTCGCACCAATTCTTATCACCCGGAGGATTGCCGTATCGGCTGCGGATGGCTTTCTCCGCCTCATTAAATATCTTTGTGGAATTAATCCGGCCGGCATCGACGCCTTTTTCCCGCATAAGCTCAGGAAAGGGAGCGATACCATGGTCGGCTGAAATAAAAATAGCAGTATTATTCAATCCGATGGTTTTATCCAGGTACATAATAAAATCATTCAATAAACGGTCGGTTCTGATCATGTTATCCATCATTTCCTGACTGTCCGGGCCATAGGCGTGTCCGATATAATCCGTGCAGGAAAGACTGAGATTCAGGAGATCAATATCATTATCCTGTCCGAGTTCTTCGTTGACTATAAGATCCCGGGCAAAATCCATTGTCAGAATATCTCCAAACGGGGTGGCCAGCAAACCTCCAAAATACTTCTTATCCGGTTTTTCCGATCCATAACTTGTACGATGCGGGAAAGTATTGCTCAGGTCGTCCGGCGTCTCTTCGGATGCAAAGCTGTCTGGACCGAAAGCGTCATAAACTTTTTTATCAAGCAGATAGCTCCATTCCGTATTAAACCATTGACCGGCCCTGCTTTTGCTGTTCCATATTTTCGCCCAATCCGGTAAATCAGGACGATAGTAAGTGGATGTGATAAAATGACCGTTTTCGCGGCTGTACCAGTATGCCGCGTCCGCTTTATCCCCACCCATTAAAACAGCGGCGCGGTCTTTTGCCGATACACTGAATACTTTGGATTTCGGGTTATGTGATTTGATGGCGGCGCTGAGTGAAACTGATGTTAAATTCTTTGTTGATTTCCGGCCGTCCCTGTCAGAAATCTCCGGAGTTTCGGCGTTTGTATAGTTGGGATCATTGACACAATATTCTGTTGTATTATCGTTCCGTTTAAAAATATAATTTCCGGTAATTCCGTTTTCACCGGCCCAGGCACCGGTACCCAATACGGCATGTCCGGCAGCGGTATAGGTGTTATACTGGGCATAATTGCAGTTGGTGTAATTCGCGCCCTTTTTTAAGAAATAATTGAAACCGTTTTCCGAAAAATGATCCTGAAAGCGTTCGAGATAATCATACCGCATCTGATCAACAACAATAAATACCGCCAGCTTCGGCTGATGAGGCCGGTTTGTATTTGAATATAAAACAAAAACTGGAATTAACAGAAATAAAAGCAGCAACTTTTTCATTTCAAACTCCCGGATTTACATTTGATTTAAGAAAGCAAATTAACAAATCAATTATCTATTTACAAGTTAGTATATTGTTTGTGTTAAGACGCCCGGGTACTCATTTATGAACAAATTCTTTGCTTTTAGTGTAGAATTTTTCTATAATTTAATCTTTTAGGTTTGTTTTAAACGTCAGAATTTTTAAATACAATTAAACTCAGAGGAAAACCATGAAGCCCATTGAAAATCGTTTATTTCTGGATCGTTTTTTGAGTTATGTTAAATATGATACACAGTCCAGTGAAGAGTCGGAAACCTATCCCAGCACATTGAAGCAGCTGGAATTATCAAAAAAACTGGTGGGGGAGTTAAAAGAGCTGGGTTTGAAGGATGTGGAACTTACCGAACATGGGTATGTTTTCGGAACTCTCCCGTCAAACGTGGATTTTAAGGTTCCCGTTATCGGTCTGATCTCGCATGTGGATACATCTCCGGATGTTTCGGGTAAGAATGTTAATCCCGTCATTAACAAAAATTACAAAGGGCAGGATATTGTCCTGGAGAATGATAAGAGTCAGGTGATTCAATTTTCTAACAATCCCGCCTTAAAAAATTGTATGGGTCACGATATCATCACCACCGACGGAACAACTCTGCTCGGCGCGGACAACAAAGCGGGTGTCGCGGAAATCATGGGCGCGATGAATTATCTGATTGAGAATCCCGAAATCAAACACGGAAAAATCAGAGTCGCATTTACCGTTGATGAAGAAGTGGGGACGGGAACGGAGCA
The DNA here is from genome assembly GCA_050178385.1 of Calditrichaceae bacterium. Classification (GTDB taxonomy): domain Bacteria; phylum Calditrichota; class Calditrichia; order Calditrichales; family JBFXGD01; genus JBFXGD01. The sequence continues at coordinate 1,266 of JBFXGD010000212.1, read as the reverse complement.
CTTCGATGTAAAACAGTTTGGGGCTGATTTCGCTTATACCATTGACGGAGAAACTGCCGGTGAAATTGAAGACGAGACCTTCTGCGCGGATACGGCGATCGTAAAAATTGAAGGGGTGAATGTACATCCCGGATACGCGAAAAACAAACTCATCAGCAGTGTTAAAATAGCCGCCGATCTGATTGAGAGACTTCCAAAAGACAGCATGTCGCCGGAAACTACCGAAAAAAGAGAAGGATATCTTCATCCGCACGCCATCAAAGGCGGAGTAGAGCTTACCGAAGTCGTTTTTCTGGTACGGGATTTCACGGTTGAAGGTCTGAATGAAAAAGAAGCTTATCTCAAAAAACTATGTGAGGAGCTTTCAAAAAAATACGCTCCGGCGAAAGCGACCATGGAAGTAAAAGAATCATACAGAAACATGAAATATAAAATTGACGAACATCCTGAGGTTGTCGAGTATGCTCTTGAAGCCGTAAAGCGGAGCGGATTAACACCAATCAAAAATCTGATCCGCGGTGGTACGGACGGAGCAAGACTATCATACATGGGACTGCCTACACCAAATGTATTCACCGGCGGTCATAATTTTCACAGCAAAAAAGAATGGGTTTCCGTTCAGGATATGCAGAAGGCTGTGGAGACCATCGTTAATCTGGTTAAAATCTGGGCTGAAAAAAGCAAATAGAGATTTTGTTTCTTGTTTTTACGGGTTGTCGTTTCTTCGGCAACCCGTTTTTTATTTTAAAATAATGTTGAATTTTGTTTAATATTTCAGATTTATTCTAAATGCCTACTCCGGACACAGCATGCTGAATTCTCAAATCTTTTTCTCTTCTCTTTTTTCTTTTATCTTAATCATGTACATCACACCGCTGCTGATTCAACACAAGACGCATGATCATGCGTCTCTACATTCTAATTTTTACGATCGCCGTATCCGCGCAGAAAAAACCCCCTCTTCTCTTTTTTCCTTTTTCTTTTATCTTTTATCTTAACTTCCCACTTCCCACTTCCTACTTCCTCCCTCATAATCCATTTGATTGATTAAAAAGAATGATGTATTTTACCTAAAAATGAGGAGATAACAGGATGCATCCGGTTTCGATTGACCAAATTAGTGATGAAGCGTTGACCATCGAATGGAGTGACGGTCACGAAAGTGTATATTTCGCGAAAGATTTGCGCAAAAATTGTCCATGCGCGGTTTGTGAAGAGGAGCGGGCAAAAAAAACAGATAATCCCCTGTATGTGATGAAGACTAAT
>JBFXGD010000211.1:0-5302 GCA_050178385.1 Calditrichaceae bacterium | reverse complement strand
TATCCGCAGGGGAGTATTTGATCACTTTTTACTTACAGAAGCATCCAAAGCCGTTGATCGTTTAATTCAGGGATTTAAGGTCATAGATATCGTTGAAGAGAATGGATTTGTGCGTGGTATTCGGGGGATTAATTCGGAAACCGCCAAAGAAGAAATATATACCGGGAAAATAGTCATTGGAGCGGATGGATTTAATTCCGTCGTGGCACGTAAAACAGGTCTTTTCAGGCACGAACCCGAACATTTGATCATTGCCCTTCGACAATATTACAAAAATATTTCCGGGTTATCGGACCAGCTCGAAATTCATTATTTAAAAGAAATACAACCCGGATATTTCTGGGTTTTCCCGCTTGATAACGGCGGTGCCAACATTGGAATAGGAATGCTTCACAAAACGATAAAAAAGCGTGATATTGATCTTAAACTGTTACTCGAAAAAGTCATCACAAACGATCAGTTCAAAGACCGTTTTAGAGACGCTGAACCGTTAGAAAGCCCGAAGGGCTGGAATCTTCCGGTTGCCAGTAAGCACAGAAAAATTCATGGCAATGGATTTCTGCTGATTGGAGACGCAGCGGGATTAATAGATCCGTTCACCGGAGAAGGTATCGGGAACGCGTTGTATTCTGCTAAAATCGCTCTCCGTGTCGCGGCGGATTCAATTTCCAGGGCCGATTACAGTGAGATTAAGCTGAAAGAATACGACCGTCAGTTATGGGGGGCGATGGGAAAGGAATTTAAAACCAGTACACTTTTGCAAAAAATCGGCCGTATCCGTTTCCTTTTGAATTTCGTTATAAACAAAGCGGAACGCAGTGCCGATGTCAGGGAGATAATCAGCGGTATGATGGCGAATCAAATACCAAAAACGAAACTGGCGAATCCTCTGTTTTATCTGAAACTTTTATTTAGTTAAATTATTTAAATGTTATTTATGATTAGGAAATTGAAATGGAAGAATCACATTACAGAAAACTTGAAAAGATGTATGCTTCAGCTCCAATCAACAATATCTATCATCCGGAAATGATGGTTGGTAAGGGAAAGAGTGAGATCACGATTACGATCTGTCCGGAATTCTTCCATGCCGCACATGCCGTTCATGGATCCGTCTATTTTAAAATGCTGGATGACGCGGCTTTTTTCGCGGTCAATTCGCTGGTTCAGGATGTTTTTGTTTTGACTGTATCATTTAATATCTATCTGATCAGACCTGTAACGGAAGGAAAATTGATATCCAGGGGCCGTGTTGTAAATGAATCAAAACGTCTATATATCGCCGAGTCAGAATTATTTGATTCAAATGGGAAAATTATAGCCCGTGGCAGCGGAACTTTTATGAAAAGCGGGATATCCCTATCCGCAGAAGTTGGTTACATATAACATAACTCACTTATTTGTTTTATGATGCAGGCAGAATACAATCTCATGTGTTTTGATTTTTTGGACAAACTTGTTAAATTCAATGAATAAGATCAAAGGGTTTTTGCGGGTTATGGATGACCTGTTTCATGTATATAATATCCGAATATTTGAAGTTTAAATAACAGTATAAATTTTCGAGAATGAGGAGGAATCATGATAAAACGCATCTTAGTACCTCTTGATCCATCGCCTTACACAGATAAAGTTATTGAACTTGCCTGCAAACTGGCAAAAAACAATAATGCTGAACTCACCGGACTTGTAATTCTGGATATACCCGGGATTGAGAAGTCAATAGGTCCGGTACCTGCAGGCGCCCTGTATTACGCTGAAAAACTGGAAAAGAAAAAAGAAGCTGAAGCAGAGAAGAGAATCAGTGCCCTCCTTGAAAAATTTGAGAACTCATGCAAATCATCTGGTGTAAAATGTCATTTAGCTCATTCTCAGGGAAGCCCGAGTGAAAGAATTATCGCGGAATCAAATTATTATGACGCAGCCATGGTGGGTCTGCGTACATTTTACCATTTTCAGTCTGATGACAGGTCGGGTGATTCATTAAGTGAGATCTTAAATCTCTCAATTACTCCGATTTATGGAGTACCAAAGACCTTCACAGTACCGGATATCCCTGCCGAAAAACTGAAAGTTCTTTTAGCGTTCGATGGCAGTCTTCCCGCGGCACGCGCGATGCAGCGACTTGCACAGTTAGCCAAAGCCGATTTAATGGATGTGATGATACTGACCTCAAATGAGAAGAAAGAAACAGCAGATTACTACATGAATAATGCCGAGGCTTACCTTCGGGCGCATAACTTCAAAAATATTCAAAAGAACTGGATTACCGGGAACATTATAGATGCCGTTGAAAAGGAATATCTTGATTGGGCGCACATAGTTGTTGTCGGAGCTCACTCCAAACAGGGTATATTTGACTTTATGCTTGGAAGTCTGACTAAATTTCTGATCAAGGCGGATAAAAAACCCGTGATTATCGGGCAATAAGTATATAGCAATGGAAACAAATAATAGTGATAAATTTATTTTCCGTCTATAAGAGCGGAATATTAAATTTGAAAAAATGTAATCCCGGGTTTTAAATAAGGAACATTTATATGAAGACAATTTTCCAATTGATTATAATGTCAATAACAGGAATAATCATTTTTTCATGCAGCGGTAAACATGGTGAAGAGGTGCCTATGCTTCAGCAGAAAATTAATCAATTCGCGTCCACCGAATTAAAATACGATGAATCTCTTCTTGATGACCGCCAAAAAATTGTTGTCGAAAAACTATTCATGGCCGCAAAAGTCATGGATGAAATTTATCTCGATCAGGTTTATTCAAAAAACAATGAGATCAAGGCAGCTCTGTTGGATGCCACAGACGATAATAGCAGGCTCATACTTAAATATTTTAACATTATGTTTGGTCCCTTTGACCGGCTTGACCATGATAAGCCATTTTATGGCAATTCCGCCAAACCCGCGGGCGCAAATTTTTATCCGGAAGATATGACCAAGGATGAATTCCAGGAATGGCTGAAGAATCATCCCGAAGATGAATCTGCCTTTACGTCGGAGTTCACCGTCATTCGTCGCGATGGAGATAAGCTTGTGGCCATTCCCTATTCAGAATACTATAAAGAACCTCTGAGCAGAGCGGCAAAATATCTTCGCCAGGCGGCGGAATATGCAGACAATCCTTCCCTCAAAAAATATCTAACCACGCGCGCGACTGGATTTGAAACAAATGATTATTTTGAAAGTGATATGGCCTGGATGGATTTAAAAGATCATTCCATTGAGTTCATTATTGGGCCCTATGAAGTTTATGAAGATGAATTATTTAATTATAAGGCATCATTCGAGAGCTTTCTTACATTGAAAGATCCTGCTGAAAGCGCAAAACTCGCTGTATTTGGAACTTATTTGAATGATATTGAAAAGAATTTACCGATTCCGGACAATTATAAAAATTTTAACAGAGGCAGCGAATCACCCATTATGGTGGTTCAGGAAGTTTTTTCTGCCGGAGATACAAAAGCGGGAGTTCAGACACTGGCATTTAATCTACCCAATGATGAGAGAGTGCGTGAAGCCAAAGGGTCAAAGAAAGTGATGTTAAAGAATATGCATGAAGCAAAATATTCTAAATTACTATTGCCGATCGCCGAGCTGATTATCGCTCCTGATCAGCTTCAATATGTCAGTTTTGATGGATTTTTTAATCATACCTTGATGCATGAGATGTCCCACGGCGTCGGACCGGGTAAGATCACTATCAATGGAAAACAGACCGAAGTAAAAAAAGAATTGAAGGAAACCTATTCGAAGCTGGAAGAATGTAAGGCGGACCTTCTCGGGATGTACAACAATATGTTTATGATCAGCAAAGGCGTTTACCCCGAATCTTTTGAAAAAGAAACATGGGTCACGTTCCTTGCCGGTACTTTCCGTTCCGTTCGATTTGGTATCAATGAAGCTCACGGTGCCGGCAACGCGATTATTTATAATTTCCTTCTCGAAAAAGGCGCGTATTCTTATGATGAAGCAAGTCAGAAAGTCAGCGTGAATTTTGACCGGATATACGATGTGGTCACCGAGCTTTCTTCCCTCATACTGACAATTCAGGCGGAAGGTGATTATGAAGGCGCAAAAAAACTGATCGAAACATACGCGGTTGAGACGCCTTCAATGAAAACGCTCAGAGAAAAATTGACGGTGCTTCCGGTTGATATTAAACCGGTCTTCCAGATCGAGAAAACGTTGGCGTCACAATAACGCATTGTTCAGCAATTTAAGAAGTGGATAGAGTTGCGCAGATGAATATGCCTGCTTTTCAGCTTTATCAGGAATAACAGAATGTTTGACAATCAAACCATAATTAAAGAAAAGGCAGCCTCATAGCTGCCTTTTTTATTACTGTTCCATTGTTTTTTTACCAAATTCAGGATCAATTGGTATTAAGGCCAGCAAAATAAATCCGGGAATAGTGGCCAGCAGAATCCATATAAAAAAATGCTGGTAACCAATAAGTTCCTGAAGCCAGCCGCTGAACATACCCGGTATCATCATACCGAGAGCCATAAATCCGGTTGTAATGGCAAAATGTGCCGTTTTATGAGCTCCCTCGGAGACATAGATCATATATAGCATAAAAGCCGTAAATCCGAATCCGTAACCGAATTGTTCGATCGCGACACATAGATTGATGATGAGAAAATTATCCGGTTGAGCATAAGCTAAATAGATATAAACCACATTAGGAAGATTCATAGCAATGGCCATTGGCCACAACCAAAACTTTAATCCATTACGGGCAGCGACAAATCCACCAAGTAATCCTCCCGCAATAAGCATGATTAATCCGGCAGTTCCATATACAACTCCCACCTGACCCGTGGTTAGGGCTAAACCTCCGGTTTCCTGGCTGTCAAGCAAAAACGGCGCGGCAAGCTTGACAAGCTGGGCCTCGGCAAAACGATAAAACAAAAGAAAACTAATTATAATAATGATTTTATCTTTTTTGAAAAATATCAGAAAGGTCTGGAAAAATTCCCCGATAAAGTCCTTTGATTTTCCTGCTTTGGCCGGTTGGTCTGAATCAGGAAAGGGAAGCATATATTTATGGTAGATAAAAAAGAGAACAAACAATAAGGTAAGTATCGTGAAACTCAGCGACCAGGCCAGTGGTATATTCCCGGACTGCGCTTTAAAATACGCGCTTACAGAGTGTTTTAGCTTTGGATCCGCCTGTATGACTGCCACAGCCGGCTGATTCCAGTTTGATTGATTAAAGATAAACCGGTTCTCTCCCTGTAATGAAATACTTTTATCACCGGTTTCTCTTCCGAAATTTACAACCACTTCCT
>JBFXGD010000210.1:0-5352 GCA_050178385.1 Calditrichaceae bacterium | reverse complement strand
CGGTAGCAAATTCGAATGATACTTCCCTTCCGGTCAGTCTCACTTCTTTCAAGGCCAGCGTCCGGAATGATCATGTTATTCTTCAGTGGGAAACAGAGAGTGAGCTGGAAAACGCCTACTGGATGATTGAGAAAAAACTCATCCTTACCGATGAGCTGGAAAAAATAAATGACGGTCAGCTTGATATCAATGAAACAAATTACTCTTACAGTCTTATTGAAAAAATCTCCGGACAGGGTAATTCCAGCATCGCTCATTCTTATGAATATGCAGATACAGCGGTGACAGCGGGTGGCATCTATTCTTACCGTCTGGCAGATGTCTCCATAACCGGCCAAATCACGTATCACTCTCCGGTTATCCAGGAAGTTGCTTTGCCGTCACAATTTATGCTCGGCCAGAATTATCCGAATCCATTCAATCCGACAACGACCATAAAATATCAGCTGGCCACCGATTCAAAAGTGACGTTGAAAATCTACAATGTTCTCGGTCAGGAAGTGTACACGCTTGTCAACGGAACACAGAAGGCAGGATTATACAAACTCTTATGGAACGGAAGAAACAACAGCGGTGTAAAGGTTTCGAGTGGAATGTACATTTATCGAATCGAGGCGGATACACCGGGTTCATCGAAAAAATTTACTGATATAAAGAAGATGATCTTTATTAAATAATCCTTTTACCCCCGAAAGTAGGGCCGGAAATGAAGCAATTCTTTTCCGGCTTTATTTTTTTCTGATGTAATGGATCAGCCAGACCAGCCGAAAATCATCCCCTCCATTATCAGACACTTCCCACTTCCAGTCAAAATTATTCTTCTCAATATTGTAAAAAATCATCCGTTGTATCGTCACTTTTTCCTTTTGTTTGATGGATCTGCTAAGAACCATTTCTCCATCGGTCATTCCTCCGGTAAAATCCAGATAACTTCCCTGATTATCGACCCAGGTCTGCTTCCATTTTCCGGTTTTCCCGTCAAAAGTTGAAACGCTCATTCCTATCAGAGCATTACCGGGGGCGCCATCAAAATTTTCAAGAATGACACATCCGTCAAGAACCGATTTTATAATATTTGTCCCTGTTACACGATTTCCGGTTGCATCATCCCATTCAAGATCCCATTGACCTAACCAAAAATCAAATTGTCTGCATTCGGGGCTATCACATGGCTTTGCTGGTTGACCATACGAATTTTGAAAAGAAAAAATCAAAACGAACAGAACGACATACACAATATCACCATAAGCTTTGATAAACATCGGATATCCTTATTTTTATCAGATCTTATACTGATAAAGATAAATTGGAACTAGTTATTCCGGTATCAGAATAAATCCTTAAAATTCTAAAACGGTTTTGCGATTCTCTCCAGGAGCTGTTTTCGCTTGTCTCTGGAGACCGGCAATATCAAATCATTGGTCATTAAGACATTACCACCGTCGCTGCTATGCGCTGATAAAAAATCTGAACGGTTATATTTTACCAGCTGAATCAAATTAATTAGATACGATCGATGTATTCTAAAGAAGTTATAATCGGACAAAAGATCTTCAAAATCTCTGAGTGTGCGCGCTACAATTTCATCTTTTCTCCCGGCAGTAAAAAATAATACTGAATAGTTTCCCTCCGCCTTACACATGACGATATCACCTATCCGTACGAAAATAATTCCGCTTTGCGTAGGCAAACCGATTTTTTTATCCAGACCAACAACTGAATTGTTTTCCAATAGAACAGATATACGTTCATTGATTAAACTTTTTGTATTCCGTTCTCTTAGACGTTCTTCAACTTTATTCACCGCTGTCTTAAGCTCATCTTTATTTATGGGCTTAAGAAGATAATCAAGAGCGCTGAATTTGATTGCTTTTATGGCATATTGATGATGGGAAGTGATAAATATGATTTCAGGGCTAAAGTCCCCAAGACTTTCCAACAGGGCAAAACCATCAAGGACGGGCATAATGATATCTAAAAATATCAGATCAGGATCATATTTTTTAATCATGAGCTTAGCGGCAGCAACTGAATCTGCTCCGGCCGAAACGGTCACTTGCGGGCAATATTTTTTCAGCATACCGGTCAATATTTTACGGCTTTTTTCCTCATCGTCGACGATGATACTTCTGATCATGTAAGAAATCCATTAAATGACCCGGTGAGGATAAATAACAAAAAGGTCAGCAGAAAATCTGCTGACCTTTTGCTTTATCTAAAATCCAACAGTCAGACTAAATATGTTATTAGCATCAAAATATTGAGAATCACGATACGCGTAATCGATACCAAGATTTGTTGTGCCTACTTTATAGTTCAGACCTGCGCCAAGAGTAAATGTGTATAACTGGTCGTCGGAATCAGTTTTACTGACGAAATTATAACCGCCTCTGATAAACACGAACTTTGAGTAGTTGTACTCAGCCCCTATTTTGAATTCATCATTTCCAAAATTATTGTTTTGAAATAATGAACTGATTAAAACATTACTGTTTTCCGCGACACTCCTTTTGTAGGCCGCTCCAATTTCAAAAGAAGCAGGAAGTTGGTTCGATGCCGCCTCGCGTTTTAGAAAATCCTGTCTTCCCGAGGCAGGATCCTGTACTTCCTCCAATAAACCTGATCCGCCATATCTCATGTTGGTGCCGATATTTTTTATAGCCACACCAAATGAGACCCCTTCCAGGCCACCCAGATCGTCATACTGTAAGCCAATATCAAACGCAAAAGCACTGGCATCCGCGCTTGGTATACTTTCCAGAATAACCTTTGCGGTAATTCCGATATTTACTGCAGAAGTAAGTTCCTTGGCATACGTCACTCCCGACGTGACAAAAGTCGGCGAAAATGTCTGTCCTGAAGCCCCGTCCATATCCTGATTTGTAGTTAGAGGAATGTCACCAAAATCAAGAGCCTTGATACTGAAAGCAATAGTCCCTATGTTTCCCATCTTTGCCCCGATTCCAAGATAGTGCACTTTTATATCATTAAAGATAGACATCGTCGAGAATTGTGCTCCAACCCTGCTTTCCATTCTGGGCAAGCCAGCCGGATTCCAGTAAATAGCATCGACACCTGATGTAAGTGCAAGGTTTGCTCCTCCCATTGCGATGTCCCTCGCTCCCACTGGTAACTGAAGCTGAAGACCACTTGCCGTCCCGATTCTTGCATCATCTCCAGAAATCCCTGGTGTTACCAGAAATCCTATCAGGATCGCCGGCACAATCAGCCATTTCTTAAAATATCTGTATTTCATCATTGTCTCCCTCGCTTTGGTAATTATTTTTCATAAATCAGGTAATCCTAATAAAATTTCAACATTTCCTGACTCATGATAATAAAGATTTTGAGCACTTTGGTTTCACCGAGTGCCGGCATATCCACATGAGCGATATATATTCCGCTGGCAACCGGTATATCGGATTCATTTGTAAGATTCCAGCGAAGGAATTGCGAGTTATCATTTTTTACCAACTTTCTTACCTGTATTCCGGTTAAGGAAAATATGCGTACTGTTGCCTCCTGCGGAAGATGGTTGATCGTTACAAAACGTTCAAAGCGATTTGGTTCTGATGGATTGAACGCGTAATAAGGATTTGGAAAAACATTGACCTTATCCACATCTGATTTTGCAGCGGCTGTACTAAAGGTTGTTGTCGGCGCTGTAAATGTGAATTCATCGAATAGTGTATTAGGCTTGGTAGAAGAAATTCTGAAAACCGTTCCATCTTCCGGCATATTCTGATTATATACACCGGCATCAACATCTCCGCCATTCCAATTCAATAAAACCGTCCGCCGAATCACGTCGCCATTAGTGCCATCAAGATATGAATATCCCGCCACATCTGGTTCAATGAGTGAAAGCAATGTATTATATCCGCCTTCTCCAGGACTTTCATCTTCCGGTATGACCCAATAAAACCAGTCGGTATATGGATCATCATTCGCGCCGGATGCAGAATGATCAGCTCTGTCGCCAAAACCCAATGCATCAAGTGTGGGCTGATCAAGCAAATTAAAAGCGCCGTTTTCATCAACATCCAGAACATATGGGAATAATCTGTAATCATCACTTGGATCATCCGTAGTTCCTGAACCGATATTCCACAATTCGAATGGCATATCTATAAGTGCCTGCGGACCCGTGCCAAAAGCGGCCGGTATCAATCCCTTACCACCAGGCTTAAATCGTATTTCAAAATCATTAGGTATAATTAACGGCCAACGCGCCCCATCCTGAGTCACTCTGCTCAAAAATGCCGAATATGAACCCCGCGATCCGTCCGGAGCTTCTCCTGTATGAATCATCCAATGCCCTTCGCCGACCTGCTGAGCGTCAGTGGGCCTTAAGGATGGAAAATCCTGAAAATCTGCCGCCGCTCCATCCGGAGGATCTAATACCCCATTTGCATTTGCAACGGTTTCAAAATTCTTAAAATTTAACGCCGGCCCGGTGACTTTCACCTGGATTCCGTCAAAAATTGGTTGAGTCTGAGTTTCATCCAGACTCGCAACCTGAATCTGATTTTCGAGGACCATCTTATTATCTGTCATATCCATTACGTTCCAGAACAAATCGCCAAAGGTAGCTGAATTAGTATCTGTGTCTTCTGTAAAAAACACTTTGTACTGATGCCCATTTACCGCGGCCGGATCAATCACAGATACATTGACAATTCCATCACTCGCTCCCGATGGATGACTGACAGTGACATCACTTCCCGGTGTTCCTTCATATCGAATCCCGGGTACAGTGGGTTGAGGAATTACCGCTATTCCGCTTAATGGAGATTCCAGTGTAGGTTCGGGGACTGTTGGATCGTCGTTGTAATTATAGGCGGTAACCGCAAAATAGTATGTATTCCCGGCATAAAGTGGTTGGTCGTTAATATAGTCTTTATCAAGCACAAAATATCTCTGGATCCCTGAATCTGTCCCCTTCTGTACCGGAATTTCCACCACATCGCCAAAAGATGCCAGGAATTGTTTGGCGCGGATAATCTGGATTCCGTTCACTTTATCAAAAGTAGCTACCAATGTAGCCTGGTCTTTGCTTGACGAAGGCCCGGGTAACTGATAAATATTATATCCTTCAAAGTCAAACCCCAATACGGGATCATCTTTTTCTGTATCCAGAATCCTCGCCTGGTCAAATCCCCAGTTTAAAACAATTTTGCTTTCAAGTGGAGTGGTCTTAACAATAGGATTTGATGGTGGCTTTGGAATGCCCTGGAACAGATTGTTATATATAAATTGTGCAAAATCATCATTCAGCTTCAGCTGGGCAACCGCGTTCCGGTTATCGCCGCCGGGTTGTAAAATAATCCCGCCAACTACCGCCACAACGAC
>JBFXGD010000209.1:0-5435 GCA_050178385.1 Calditrichaceae bacterium | reverse complement strand
CAAGAATATCACACCGCTGCTGATTCAACACAAGACGCAAGATCATGCGTCTCTACTTCTTACTTCCTACTTCCTACTTCCTACTTCCCACTTCCTCCCCCTCAGGGGTACTTCGGCAAACTAATGGTAAACGCCGATCCTTCCCCGGTTTTGCTCTCAACGTCTATTTTGCCGCGGTGCGCGATAACCGCCTTTTTCACCATGGCCAGACCCAGCCCGTGTCCTTCATTTTTCATTGAAAAGAACGGTCGGAAAATAGTGGCAAGCCGGTCTTCCGGGATGCCGATGCCTGTATCTGCTACCATAATTTTAACATCATCTCCCAATGAGGTCTGGATGGTAATCTGGCCTTTCCCGTCAATAGCTTCGGCGGCGTTGGTCAGCAGATTTTTCAGCGCCATCTGCAGCATCTGGTAATCGCCGGGTATTTCCGGAATTTTTGTATTGAATTTTTTGACCACCGGAATCGATTTTAAATGGACTTCATCCAGGGCGTGTTCTATGAGCTCATTAATCCGGATCGGCTCGATTTTCAACTGCGTCGATCGCGCGATATCAAGAGTTCGTTTTGTAAAATCTTCCAGCTTTTGAGACGCCAGCAGGATTTCGGTCGAATACTTTTTTAACGGACTGTCATCGGTCAGTTTACGGTGCAGACCGTCGGCCAGCAGGTGAATTCCGCTCAGCGGATTTTTGAGATCATGAATGATATATGAACTAAATTCACCGATCATGATCAGATTTTCATTGGCGATGCGTTCATCAATCAGTGTTTTTAATTCATGAGATAGAGTGTTCAGGGAATGAACAAGTTCGCCTATTTCATCCGTTCGTTCGATTTCCAGATTCGCGTCAAGATTCCCCTTTCCGTATTCACTGGCCAGGTCAACCACATCGCGGATCGGCTGCGATATGGATCGGGCAAAGGAGTATGACAGGAACAGACTGATCAATATGGCCGCGATACCAATCCCGATGATCGTGCCAAGCAGGCCTTTGTAGGTATCTTCAACGGAATATTTGATGCGCGCCGTTCCAACGCGTCTGTTCAATTCAAAAATCGGCACGGCAGTATCCCAGATTTCGGCCCCGTCATCACCGGTTTCACTCTGCAACAGAAACGTATCCGTGGCAAGAGCGCGGTCGGTCAGCGGGTCGCTGTATTTACGTCCCCGCAGTTCCGGCGTATTGGAGGCGATCACTTTTCCCGTGGTGTCGAGCAGCGCGATGGAGATGATATCCGGGCCGTCGCTCATACTGTCGATCAGAATCTGCAGGGTGATATAATCATCCAGTAAAATGGCGTTCAGGCTGGAATAAGCCAGGGTGCGGGTCAGGCTGAAAGCTTTCTCCTGGGCCTGCCGGAGCAGCGTCTGTTTCTGGAAATAAAAAACAGACGCCGAGACGATGCACACCATTAGTACCACCAGACCGCTGAAATAGACAAAGAATTTGCCCTGCAGATTCAACCGTGATTTTTTGCCAAACATGTTTGATCTGTTTTTTACGATATTTGTCATTAAAATATCAGTTATTCAACTCAATCTTATGATATTGAATAATGCCGTAAGGATTTACCGGCAACGTTTTGATTTTCTCTCGATTATATGCAAAATGCGGTTTTACGTGATACAAAAAAACCGCGGGTGTATCTGCCAAAATCTGTTCGGTGATCTTTTTATACAGCTCCTGCCGACGTCCGGGATCAGATTCCAGCCTGGCCTGATCGAGCCATTCGTCAACCCGTGCATTTTGGTAGTGTAAGGTATTAAATTCTGACTTTGAATGAAAGAAGGAACGCAAAAAACTTTCCGCGTCACCGATGATCTCGTTTTTTCCACCATAAATGAATATTTGTGAACTGTCGCTTTTTACTGCCTTGGTATGCTCTTCCCAGCTGTTATATTCTTGAAATTTTAATATTATTCCGATTTTTGATAATTCAGATTTAAGAATTTCTATAATTGTATTTCTATAATATGCAACTTTTGGAAAGTAAAAATTTAAAGTCAACCCATCTTCATATCCAGCATCTTTCATTAATTGTTTTGCTGTTTGGATATCATAGTTATCTTGCATCAATTTTGAATCTTGAAGATAGATCGGTGGAAGTGGATTATTTGCAACCATAGCATTCCCACGATTAACATTCAATACAAGCTTGGGTAAATTTATTGCTTTCAATACTGCCTTTCGAACTCTTCGATCATGAAATGGTCTTGAGTCATTATTGAAACCAACAAAAAAGACGCTACTGGCTGGAATTATTTGATAATTAATTTTTCCTAACCATCTCAAACGATCGACAGAATAACCAGAGATAACATATAGAATATCAGTTTCATCAGATAGAATTGACTCCTCTCTTTCGTATTTATCAGAATAATGCTTAAATATTATCGCATCTAGATTATTTTTCTTTTGCCAGTAATAACTATAAGAACAAAGCTCAATTTGTTTACCTGGTTCCCATTTTACTAAACGAAAAGGCCCAGTACCTACCGGGTTGAATTTTATACTTTGTCCATACTTTTTGATTGCATCTTGAGACATTATGGCTAAGCCAAACGGGGACGCTAATAAATATGGAAAACTGGAATATGGATACTTTAAAATTATTCTTAATTGGAGTGAGTCTAATATTTGTATAGAATCCACCATTTCAAAAACTGAAGATTTAGGGTATTTTTGGGTTTGCCATTCAAATGAAGCTTTAACATCTCCACTACATAATAGCTTACCATCATGAAAATATACATTTGATCTTAACTGAATAATAAATGAATCATTATTCGGTGCAATAACAATTTGCTTAGCTAAATTCGGGATAATATTATTACCCACTTCGCTAATTCGGAATAATGATTCATATATCTGGGAATAAATCTGGACTTCATCAACATTTAAATTTGATGCTGGATCAAGCCCATTCGGAAACTGTCTTATCGCTTCTCTTACAGTATTCTCTTTGAAGAATATATTACAGCTTAATATAAATATCAAAACCAGAGAGAAACCAATTACATTTTTCATTATTAATATAATCTTCAATGTTATTAATAGTACTAGTTTATACTTTCACCCACAGCATTTACAATCATCGTAAACCAAGCGCCTACAAAACTCATTAGAATGAACTTTACCGGTGCTAATTTCTTTACATTCTTACGCATTTTCTTTAACATTTTCAATCCCTCCGATTAATAAATGAATGATTTTTTTAAATAAATTCTATCTTTCGTCTACTTCATACTGGTCAGCATTGCCTTTAGCGGTTTTAAACGCCAGATCAACGACTTGATAAAGATCCCCGGTTTTAACATCACTCTGAAAAAATTCTCTTCCGCGTTGAGCATCTTTAACCGCGCCTCCGTCCAAAAACGCAGCTTGAAATCATATCCGGCAAGATAATCGTCTTTTGTCAGAAGCCCCTGGGCTTTATAATCCCGGTACACATGGCTGCCACGATAAATCTCGAGTTTTTTGTTTACCGAAATCTGGCAGTTGCGGCTGTTGAAATAGCGCTGTTTCAGTTCAAAAATGATCATAAACTGTGTCAGCAAATCCCATAAGGAGGTATGGGCGTCCGCGAGAATCACCGAGGCGATCACATCAATTTTTAACTGATATAGGGTGATCACCGCTTTCAGATTCTGCCGTACGGATATTTTTTTGTTAAACCGTTTAAGCTGTTTGACGTCAAATGATTCCAGTCCCATAAATACCCGCTGCAGACCGACGGACTTCAGACGGGACATCACTTTTTTGCTTACCGTATCGGCGCGGCACATCAATTCAAACTTGACATCGAGATTCCTGCGTTCTATTTCAGAAGCGAATTCATCGATGATTTCATAGCTCTTGTTTCCCTTTACCAGAAACTGGTCATCGTTGAAGATAAAATATTCGGTTCCGTATTCAGCCTTCAGCTGCTCCATTTCATCCACCAGGCTTTTTGCGGAACGGCGGCGCCATACTTTGCCGGGACTTGTTCCATAAAGACCGATAATGTCACAAAAAGAACACTGCCCCCAGCATCCGCGCGTACCGTAGATGCGAAGATGTTTGTCATGTTTTAATACTTCGGGGGCGTATTTGCGGTCAACCGGCGGCAGAATGTCCAGATCATGTATCAATGGACGGGCCGGATTCTCGATGATTTTACCATTTTCCCGGTATGAAAGTCCCTGGATCTGAGAATACCCCATACCGTTATGATCAAAATCTGATTCCATCAGCTCAGCCAGTGTCAGTTCACCTTCACCGCGAACCACAAAATCGATTTCCGGAAAATCACGCAGAATTTCAGCCGAGTTAAATGTCGCGAAATAACCCCCAATGACGATCTTGCCTTTATATCCTGATTTTTTCAGCCCTTTTGCCAGCGCGAAACCCTTTTTCTTTGAATCATCCAGAAGCGACAAACCCACCATTTTCGGGTTGATATCAAACAGACGATCCAGAGCGCTCTGAACCGGAAGCGCTTCAACGGCCATATCCAGAGTATCCGCTTTAAAGCCCCTGGAATTGACAAACGACTTTAAACTGGCAATTCCAAGATGCTCAGTGATCTGCTCAAATCTTGAATCTCCGGGGTTGACTAAAACAATATCCATACTGCTCCTGTAAGCTTCCATTTCAATTCCTTTCTGCGTTTTATACTTCTAATATCGTGCCAAAACTGAAATATTGACCTATTCTGTTGTTATTATTGCACTTATCAAAAAACAGCATTTTAGTCCAATGTGAACGATACTTCATATTATGTGAACGATCGTTCATATTATGTGAACGATCGTTCACATTGATCTTAAAAAATGTCAAACTTTGTTACTAAATTCTAAGGAGGAAATGAGGTATTTTAAAAGCATTATTAATATTTAATTGTGGATTTTACTAATTGCGGAAAATTCTTCTTAATATCCGAACCATTTGTTTGGACTGGCAAAAATAAAAAAAGGCTTACGGAGTTTTCTCCGCAAGCCTTTTTCTTATCCGAGCCACCGAGGAGATTTGAACTCCTGACCTACTGATTACGAATCAGTTGCTCTACCAGCTGAGCTACGGTGGCGGTTATTTTAATGTAATTTGTTGTTGAAAAGGCGTCTAATTTAATGGAAATTGCCCTTCAACGCAATAATCCCTGCAATTTTTATCGGAACGGTCCCTCGATAGTAATTTTGTTTCCCGTACAAAGATCGCACTGGCATATTTTTCTGAGATAGTCGTATGTGTAAATTCCTGTTTTGTGATTGTCGGAAAACTTGAAACTTATGGCATAGCGGCCGATCATTTCCCATTCACTCAGCACCACATTACCCGGATTAGTCTTCATCACATACAGGGGATTATCTGTTTTTTTTGCCCGCTCCTCTTCACAAACCGCGCATGGACAATTTTTGCGCAAATCTTTCGCGAAATAATCACTTTCGTGA
>JBFXGD010000208.1:0-5436 GCA_050178385.1 Calditrichaceae bacterium | reverse complement strand
TTGTAATTCTTCTTTTCCATTGCATCAATCAGCGGTAACGGTTCAAAATTTGTGGTCAGCAATATAATTTGCCCATTTTTAAAGTCTTTCATCAGTTTGTTAATAAGACAAACCGGATGCTCGCCTTTGTCCAGCATTTCTGAGCCGTTAATCTCCACTTCGGGATTTTTCTTTATCCAGTCCGGTTCATTGGTGTGAAAATTGATTTTTGTCTTTGTCGCCTCCTCGAGGGGGGGCAGTCCCACACGCTGGCGGAGAGTATTTACAAAATCATCGGTATTCAGTCCGCCGATTTGGGCCACTCTTTCCAAAGTCGCCAGTTTTCCGACCGTTCTCCGCAGGACGGGATTTTTTAAATTTTTAAAAGGCGGAGCTGTATTGATAATCTGACTCTCCAATTCGGGATATTCCTCAAGGATGTCAAATAATTTAGTAAGCGCGTTAAATTCCATGATTTTCTCCTTTATTTATCACTGGATGGTGATTCATCATAATTCAAAAGGCGACGTTCACCTTCCAGCTGACGGATATCGCTTATTTCCTGGGTGACTTCCAGAGTACCCAGATAATTGTTTTTTTCATCGCGAACCGCATAATAAACGATATAGACAAATTTTCCCTTAACATTTATCCAAAATCTTGCCTGATCCTGCCTGCCGGATTTAAAATCTTCGAGTATTTCGGTGACGATATGCATACTTGATGGAGGATGGCAATATTGAACTTTGCGTCCCAAAATCGCTTTTGTGCGGTCAAAGATACGTTCCTTACCCAGACTGAAATAACGGACATTATCATCCTTATCTACAAAAGTAATGTCAAATGGGATGGTATTCAGAATACCTGTTAATTCTTCCTGTGAAAGTGATCCCGTGGGAAGCTGAATCCGGTCTTTTGAATCAAATGTTTTTACTGATTCGGAAGTATCCTGAAGTTCAGGTTTCCATTCCTTTTCCGGAACATAGAGGCAATATCCTATTTCATCACCCTGGGTATATATCTCATACCATTCATTCTCCGTCAACAGATCAAGGGCTGTGGGGAACATTATTTTTTCTTCTTTATAGATCATCTCTTCCAGGGCATCAAGAGCAGGGAAGACGGCTAAGTTTATAAATGCCACCGCTTCATCTTTTTCAATAGCCTGAATGCTGTGTAGTCCCTCCTGGAGAACTTTCAGCATTTCTCTTGCCTCATCATGTTTGCCCCACATTACGGAAGGAGGGCCTGGCATATTTTTCTTCTCAAAGTAGGGAAATAATAAATTCTCTTTCCTTCGGTAATGTTTTTCCACATCCATTATATTATTCATCTGAAACTGGATAGCTCTGAATTTTGGCATAATGCCGGTTTCTGACGGTGAATTTTCAATTTCCTTGCCAAGATGCCGGACAAGTTCAATAGTACGGTATAACGCGATATTTTCCTGAACAAAAGTGTCCACAGGATGTCCGGATTCCGTTTGCGGCGTTTCCTGATCGCTTAGATGTTTGCGCAGAACATTCGTATGAGTATCGCATAGCTGCAGAATACTCTGTTCCGGAATCCCTTCTTCTATCAATTGCAGTTCCATTTTAAACACATCTGAATAATCCGCTTCATCCAAAAGCGATTCGAGCTGTTTTTTTACCGTTGATGCAGCCTTGCCGTCATGAAGCTGCCGGATTAAACCTTTCATTGTTTCAATCCGTTGATCACGGTTATTAATAAGCTCACTCATAATATATCCTTTCGTTGGGAATTAAAAATTTATCAATATCACCGGGTTTTTTGCCGCTGTTTTCGGGAATATTTGCCTTGTCTTTATGACGGGTTGGAATTTGTCTTGATATTTTCCCGGTCATTTTTCTTTTTTGATATACTTTCAGGTAAAACCAGTCAAATACGCCGGTTAAAATGATAAGAACAAAAAGCAAAGACCCGACGGGAGCGATAAGAATATACCATCCGCCGATTAGATCTTTAAAAATTCTGCCATTGTGCAACTCAAACATATAATTCCACAAAGGCATTCTAAAAGACTCATTTATTTCATCCGGCATGATGAATCGGCCATCAGATCTTGAGCTTCCGACCGGTACCAACCCCTGTTCGTGGGCTGTAATAAATTCATCGCCGGAGGGAGTCCTGAAATATCCCGTAATCATGTATTCAGCGGGGCGTACAGAGGTAACTCCACCGGGGCCGTTGCCTGTTAGTAAATCCCTTATTTCTCCTGTTTCGCGGTTCATCCGGTAAATTCCGTTAAAAGAACCCACAAGGAAATCTCCGTTATCCATGACTTCAAAAACTGTCGCACCCATAACAAAAATTGGGAAAGGAAAATCTTTTTTTACCAGGGGTTCACTAAAATCAGGTTTCCCAAGCCAAAGTCCGTCGGAACACTGTATAATGATTTGATCATCAACACTGTCATAAAGGGCATTTTGTATTTTTCCTTCCCACGGATTTTCTGAAAGCAAACCAGGATAAAGTTCTGCCGCGATTGTCCCTTCGGCGATTGCGGCGATAAACGGTGGACGCATAAAGAACGCAGTGATGCCGATCATCAGAAGGAATACCGCTGACCAGATACCGAGTTTTAAATGATACTTAAACAAAAAACGATATACTGAAAGCAGTCTTTTGTTTGCTGTTGTCCGCATGCCTGTGCGGTGATATTTTTGCCTCAGTTTAAAATACCATGTATAGAGTGAAGACAAGCTCAGGAAGAAAAGAAGTAAACCGATCAGATCGAAAAAGATTTTTCCGGGCAATCCCCATACATTACCGTCATGAAGATCAAAAAATAGTTTAACGAGCGAAACCTGATGCGCATCTTCGAACCGCTGCAAATGCACTTGTTTAAATTCAAAATTCTGATTTACCGGTGAAATATAAACTTCTGAATCAGTGAATACAATCAGATTAAGATCTTTTTTGATTATCTTGAGAACACGTTCTGTTTTGCCGCCCAGCTTGATATTTTTCCATTTCTCATCCGCGGGATTGGCCGCATACAGGCCGTTATCAGTTCCGGCAAACAGAACAGGTGGAATTGATTTCTGCTCAATTAAGAAAATATGATTTGTTTTGCGATAGTATTGAGATTCAGGGAAACCATCGTTTAAAGGGTAAAAGGTTATACCGCCGTCATCTGTTTTCCATACACCCTGTTTTCCGGCAGCAAAGCCAACCGAAGGGTTTTGTCCCGAGAAAATCAGCTGCCTCAATGAACTGCGGTTCCAATTATTGATCCGGTACTGCGCAGGAACAAATTCACTGGACACCGAAAAACCACTGATTAAATCGGGATGATTCAGGATGATTCCGGACAAACTCATCCAGGCCAGGAATAATATCAAAATGATACCGATATATTTATGCAGCCACTTTGATTTTTTGAATATCCGCTTCATTGTATTTTTTTCAATATCTTTGTTCATATTCTAAATAAAACTTGCTTTAAATTCCATTGATTGGTAGCAATTAACTTAAAATTTTTTTGTCAATCAGATTTTTAAAACAGCCAGTAAATTATCGCTTTTTTCCGGCATATAGGGATCCAGATTTAGTGAACCATATAGTTGAATATTTCCGAATCCGGCCTGTCGGGCAAGTGATATTAGTTCTTCTGACCTTATCGGGTACAAAAGATTAATTATTTCCTTATAGTTTTTAGGATTTGTATGTTCTGACACCCGGATCTTAAACTCAATGAATGGTTCTTTCGTATTATAAATTCGTTCAATCAAATTTAGATCAGTGCTTTTTGTCGAGAGAATATAGTCGTCAAATCTTTTTATCCGGGCATAATTGACCATCTGGAGAAATATATATCCATCATTCTTAATCATCTGTTTCATATTTACAACAGCCTGAAACTGCTCATCGGCGCTTAGGAAATGAGGAAAAGTATTTCCAACCATGAATACGGCCTCAAATCCGCCGGGATAATTTTTTGCTGCGGAATCGATTCCGGACGTTTCGAATTTTACTTTTTCGGGATAGGGATTGTTTTTTTGAGCCAGTTCAATCATGGCTTTTTCGGGATCAATCCCAACCATTCTGTCAACCGCTTCCGCCAAAACGTAGGCAAGAAAACCGCTTCCGCATCCTGCATCCAGGATGTTTTTAGCGGGATATTTAGAAAGAATATTTAACCAGAGGGGTTTTTCTCTCACCATCCGTTTTTTTAATTCAGTCATTTCATCATAAAAAACTGCTGTTTCTGAATAAAAACTCATAGAATCCCGCTTTATTTTTAATATATTCTACTAGTTGGTAGTATATTAACCCAAAAAATTTTAATATCTTATGTTCGGGTCATTTGCTAAATCAGCTAATGATACGTTATAATACATCCCGTTGATACTTTCACGGAGAGGCGCCCAATATTTATGAAGGGAACAGGGATTTGAGTCAGAACAGGAATCAAATCCGAGAATGCAGCGATCCGCAGTCTCCATACCCTCAACTATATCGACTATTTGATAAAGATATATTGATTTTTCATCCAGAATAAGCCGGTACCCACCTACTTTTCCCTGCACTGATTCGATAAACCCGGCCGCGGCTAATTTTGACATTAGTCTTCCAAGGTATTTGTAGGGAATATTCAGAAGCTTGTGCAGTTTATTTGTCGAATGCAAACCATCTTTATGATTTGCCAGGTAAACCAATACTCTTATTGCGTATTCTGATGTTTTATAAAGTCTCATATTCTATCTCCTGGTAGAATATAGCATGTATTTTTCCCGGTTGCAAGTAAAATTAAATAAAAGTTGATATATAAATAACTTATAATTAATTTTTGATCCAAAATATTTATTTGTTTAACGGGGATGGGTAGGTTACTAAAAATAAACATCCTCAATGTTAAATCCCGCAATTTAAATAATCCATAAACAATATAATTAATTTACAAACCTTCAGAGATAAATATATGAATTATTCTGAATTATCCAAAGATCATTTGATCGAAGAACTCGTAAAAATGAAAAATCGGCTTGATGATCTGGAAGAACTTGAACTGGAGCACAGATCAAGTTTTGAATCATTGAAAAGCGGGGAAGCGCGATATAGAAATATTGTTGAAGATCAGACTGAATTAATTTGCAGGTTTCAACATGATGGCACGATTACTTTTGCCAACGAGACTTATTGCAGGATATTTAACAGAGAACGAAGCGAAATGGTCGGATCTAAATTTTTTCCGAACATTCCGGATGAAGAACAACGCATGGTTAAAAGCGTTTTTTTAAAACTCAATCCCGAAAATCCCATTGTGACATACATGCATCAGGTAATATTGGACAACGGAGAAATACGCTGGCATCACTGGACCCTTCGTTTGATTCTCGGGGTCAACAGACAGGTGAAAGAATACCAGGCGGTGGGTCTGGATATAACAACTCGGAAGAAAACTGAGGAAGAATTACATTTTGCCAGAGAGCA
>JBFXGD010000207.1:0-5448 GCA_050178385.1 Calditrichaceae bacterium | reverse complement strand
TCGTCCGTTTTCGATGGCGCCGTGGAGCATAAATACCGGTATGCCGGAAGGATTCTGATATATTCGTTTTAAATGGAGCGTATCGGTTTGGGTAACTCTTATAAAATATGATTCCTGACTCAGCGGATTTTGACTCATCATAAAGGGATCTGCAGTTTAACTGGGTATTTATTGAAAGAAATGGAAAACCCCTCTCATCCGGAAACGGGAGGGGTTTTGAATATAATAAAAATATTATTGTTTATCGAGGATAATCTCGATTTCATCCATAATCCTGTTCATTTTCTGCATGGCAAGGTCGAATGGTTCGGATGTGGTCATATCGATTCCGACTTTTTTCAGGATAGGAATCGCGTAGTCAGAAGAACCCGCGCTGAGAAATTCAAGATAGCGGTCTCTCATTTCCGGACCGCCGGTTAACATTTTCTCCGCAAGCGCGCTTGAGGCGCAGAACGATGTCGCGTACTGAAAAACGTAGAAATTATAATAAAAATGCGGGATATAAGCCCATTCAATTCCATAAAGATCATCAATGACGGTAACACCCTGGTCATGACCGTAATACTGTTTTAAAAGATCAAGATAGACCTTACTCAGAACTTCGCCGGTTAAAGTTTCGCCATTTTCAGCCATGTCATGAATTTTTAGTTCGAACTCCGCAAACATGGTTTGACGGAACATGGTGGTTCTGAAACCTTCCAGATAGCTTCCAAGAAGAGAAAGTCTTTTTTCCGGGTCTTTAATTTTTTGCAATTCATAATCGATCAGTAATGCTTCATTGGATGTTGACGCGACTTCCGCCAGGAATGTCGGGTATTGTGAATCGACGTAGGGCTGGTTTTTGTTTGAATAATAACTATGCATGGTGTGGCCAAGTTCATGCGCAAGTGTGCTTACATCATCATATTTTCCGTTATAGTTCATCAGGATGTAGGGGTGAATATCATAAGACACACCTTCCGAATACGCGCCCGACCGTTTTCCGGTGGTCGGATACATATCAATCCAGCGATTGTTGAAGGCGATATCAAGAGTGGCGAGATACGGGCTTCCAAGAGGCTTAAGGGCATCCATGATTGCCTTTTGGGCCTCTTCAACGGTAAATTTCATATCCACTTCTTTTACCAGTGAAGGATACATATCGTAGTATTTGAGTTCATCCACACCAAGCATCCGTTTCCGCAATTTCAGATAGCGATGCAGGGTGGGAAGATGTTTATGAGTACTCTCGATAAGTCCGGTATAAACGGTAACCGGGATGTTATCAGGATCCAGCGCGCTTTCCAGTGATGAACCGTAATTACGGGCGTTTTTGTAGAACATATCTTTTTTTATCTGCGAATAAAGCTGGGTCCCGAAAGTGCGGTTATATTTGTCAAGTGAACCAAAAAATGTTTCAAAGACCTTTTTGCGGTCTTCGCGAACATTGCTGGCCCGGTTAAGTGAATATCCCGCCGCGTCCAGATAAACCTCTTCTCCGTCCGCTAAATTGATAGTCGGATACGGGAAATCGGCGTTGCTGAAAATGCTGTAAATATCATCCGGCGATCCGGCCATGATACCGGCATCAGCGATCAGTTTTTCTTCCCCGGGACTCAAAGTGTGCGGTTTCAGGCGCTGGATATCGCTGATGTACTGTCTGAAAGTTTTTAGTTTTGGTTCGGATTTGAAAAAACCGTCAAGCTTTTTTTGTTCAATGGATAGGATTTCGGGTCGGATGAAGGAACTGGCGGTTTGAAAGTCTGTTCCAAGCTGACTGATTTCCTGTTTCATCGCAAGCGCCCCGGATTCTCTGGTATCCTGATCGGACAGCATCATCGCATAGGCATAGAGCCGCGCGAAATCTTTGTCAACGGTAAAATAATAATCCAAACCCTTGTACAGGTCGCCGGCCGAATTTCCAAGCTTCCCCTTGAACTCAGAAAATTTGTTTAACGAGGCGGCCAGGGCGTTTTTCTGAGCAGTCCAGTCCTCATTTGATTTATAGAGATCCTGCAAATTCCATTTCATGTTTTCAGGAATCTGTTCTCTCGTAATGTCTTTTTCTACGGCCTGTAAATCCGCGGCAGCCAGAAAAAAGGTGATCATAAGAAACACTCCAATCAATTTATACATAAAACTCTCCTACTTTAATAAAGTTACATACCGTTTGCAAAGAACAGACAGAATATTAAAAAAATGGCTGACGAATTTAATCCGTCAGCCATCAAAACGAACTGAACTATTCATTCAGAAGCGATTCAACCTGATCAAGCAATGCATCCATCAATTTTATGGTTCTTACCACCGGATCAGCGGTACTCATATCCACACCGGCTTTTTTAAGAGTCTGCATCGGGTACTCGCTGCGGCCGCTGCTAAGAAAATTAATAACCCGGTCACGCGCGGTATCGCCTTCTTCCATAATTTTGGAAACAAGCGCTGATGAAGCTACGAAGCTGGTGCTGTACTGGAATACATAGTAGTTGTAATAGAAATGCGGGATTCTGCTCCACAAGGCTTTGTTTTCCTGATCCAGAACAAAATCCGGACCATAATATTTCTGATAAATTTCACCAAATAGATCATCCAGCTTATCGGCGGTCAGGGCTTCTCCGTTTTCGACCATTTCATGGCTGCGCAGTTCAAATTCCGCAAATACGGCCTGGCGGAAGAATGTCCTGCTGAATTTGTCGAGATAGGAATTTAACAATGCTAATTTTTCTTCCTTCGTCGGCGCGTTATCGATCAGATATTGCTGCAAAAGAGCTTCATTCGCTGTGGATGCCACTTCCGCGAGAAATATCGGATAGTCGCCATAAACATAAGGCTGATTAGTGATGGTATAATAGGTATGAAGCGCGTGTCCCATTTCGTGGGCCAGTGTGAACACATCGTAAAGCGTACCGTTATAGTTCATCAGCACATAGGGATGGACGCCATAGGTTCCGGAAGAATAGGCCCCTGAACGTTTTCCCTTGTTCTCATATACATCAACCCAGCCTTCATTGAATCCTTTTTCAAGGCTGGCGATATAGTTATTTCCCATCGGCTGCAATCCTTTAACAACAAGATCCATCGCCTGATCCCATGTATACTCGCTGGTAGCGCTTTCAAAAAGCGGCGCCCTGAGATCATAATCATGTACACCGTCTTCCAGTTTTAATAATTTTTTACGCAGCGCCACATAACGGTGCAGCGGACCGAGATTTTCATTGACCGTTTTGATCAGAGTCTGATAAACTTCAACCGGTACGGCGTTTCTGTCCAGCGCGGCTTCGACAGTTGATGTGTAATTGCGGGCGCGTGCGTTAAAAATGTGACTTTTTACCGTCGCTGAGTAACTCGCGGCAAGCATATTACGATGCTGGATATATGGAACATACAAACCCTTGTATGAATCATCACGAAGCCGGCGGTCGGATGACTGCTGATATTTCCCGTATAAGCCGTTGGTCAGCTGAATATCGTTGTCGTTTTCGTCTTTTATCACCGGGAAAACGATATCCGCGTTATTCCAGACTGAAAAAATTTCCCCAGCGGCGCCTCTTACTTCACCGGAAAGAGCCATCAATCGCTCCTCTTTTTCAGACAGAGTGTGCGCTCTTGTGCGGGTCATGTCTTCAATGTAATGTTTATAGAGGGCCAATCCTTTTTCATTCTTGAAGAATTCATTTAATTTTTTTTCAGGTATTGCCAGCAACTCAGGTTCAAAAAATGATACTGTTTCGCTGTATTCAACATAAAGCCCTCTGATTCTGTCATAAAGTTCCTGGTATTTTGCGACCGACTTGTCCTGGTCGTTTTTCATATGGGCATAGGCGTAAAGTTTTCCAATGGAAACTTCGAGTGTATGCATCTTGCTGATAAATTCAACCAATGTTTTTCCGGATGTGCTGAGTTTACCTTTGTACGCGCCTAATTCCGGAGCGGTGTTCTTTACACGGGTGAACTCATTTTCCCAATCCTGATCACTTGAAAATATATCTTCCAATTGCCATTTAAATTCATCAGATATTTCAGCTCTTGTTTTTTGTTTGGTCTCCATTGGCTCCTTTCCGATGGTATTTTGATGTAAAATAAGTATGGTAAAAAACAAAAATAAAATGGTTGTGAAACGATAATTAGCGTAATTCAGTTTCATTGTGCCTCCTAAGGATTTAATTTCAATGGAAGATAAAGAAGATACGAAAGTGCATACGAAAAAAATAGAAAATAGTTATTTTTTATCTCACTTTTTGTGTCATTATTGTAAAAAAAGAGAATGCCAATTACCGGGATACCAATATAATTTTCTGTTAAACAGTGATTTGTAAATATTTCCCAATAAGGATATATTACCGCCATACAAAAACCGGTGAATTCAATATGAATAATAAAAAACATCTTTCAGAACAGATAAAAATCATCTCACGCCAGCTTGGCTTTCATAAAACGGGTATTGCTCAGGCCAAAATTCTCCCAAAATCATCTTATCTCAGGGACTGGATTGCCGATGGGCGGCACGGCGGCATGAACTGGATGGAGAACTATTTTGAGAAACGCCTGGATGTCACCGCGCTTTATCCGGAAGCCAAATCCGTGATTGCTGTAGCACATAACTATTTTACCCCCCATAAACATTCCCGGGATAGATCCATCGGTAAGATCAGCCGCTATGCCTGGGGTAAAGACTACCATAAGATTATAAAGAAAAAATTGAAGCAGCTTTTGCGGGAAATAAAAAAACTCGACGATTCTATCGATGGCAGGCTGTTTGTCGATACCGCCCCGATTCAGGATAAACTCTGGGCGGAAGCCGCCGGAATCGGCTGGCAGGGAAAAAACACCAATATTCTGACCCGGGAAATGGGTTCATGGATTTTTCTCGGTGAGCTGGTCATCGATAAGGAGCTGGAGTATGATCGTCCGGTCGCCGATCATTGCGGAAGCTGTACAGCGTGCCTGGACGCTTGTCCGACGGAGGCGCTTGAGCCTTATAAAATAGATGCGCGTAAATGCATATCTTATCTTACCATCGAGCATTGGGATAAACCGATCCCCGGTGAATTCGCGGATAAACTTGAGAATTGGATATTCGGCTGTGATATCTGCCAGGATGTCTGTCCATGGAACTCTTTTGCTGAAGAAACGGACGAGGACGGATATCAACCGGGTGAAGGCAATATTCAGCCTACGTTAAAGGAAATAGGTCTTTTGACGGAAGATGAATTTAAGGCAAGATTTAAAAAATCACCCGTCAGCAGGGCAAAACACAATAATTTTATCAGAAATATCCGTACAATAATGAAAAATTCATCCGGTGATATCATGCGGTCACCGGATGAATCAAAAGATTAAGATTACGACTCTCTTCCTGTCCGAAAAGCTTTCAGATTGGTTTCCACCACTTTTTCGCCTTTTCTTCCAAACAAATCTCTAATCTGTTCTTCCATTGTTTCGGTGTTTATAGGAAGATAATGTGAAGCC
>JBFXGD010000206.1:0-5453 GCA_050178385.1 Calditrichaceae bacterium | reverse complement strand
CAGATCTTTCCTGCTGTGAAGCGCGATGGTATCCGTCGCATGACCCAAGCCTATGATCTTAACCGGCGGTTTTTTGCTTATTTTACGGGCAAGATCCGCCGGACAAATGATCAGCGCGGCGGCTCCGTCGGTAATTGGCGAACAATCCAAAATTCTCAGCGGATCTGCAACCATTACCGAATTTACAACCGCATCGACCGTAATTTTTTGCGGATACTGAGCCATAGGATTCATTGATCCGTGGAAGTGATTTTTCACTGCAACCTGCGCCAACTGTTCACGGGTTGTACCGTATTTTTCCATATGCATTCTCGCCATCATCGCGTAAAGACCCGGAAATGTGATTCCGTGATACACTTCAAAATCCTGATCGGCCGCGCTTGCCAGGGCATAGGTCGCTTCGTCGGTATCCACATCGGTCATCTTTTCAACGCCACCCACAAGAACCACATCGCTTAATCCCAGCGCCACATCCATATACCCCATTTTTACAGCCAGGGAACCGGAACTGCAGGCCGATTCGACTCTTGTTGAAGGAATGGGCGCCACGCCAAGATAATCCGCCATCAGAGACGCGATATGCTCCTGCCCGTTAAAGAGCCCTCCGCTCATGTTTCCTATATACATGGAATCTACTTTGTCCACACCCGCATCATCGATGGCATTCAGGGCGGCTTCAACAAAAATATCCCGAAGAGATTGCTCCCAAAGCTCACCCCACTTGCTATATCCAATTCCAATAATTGCCACTTCTCGACTCATTTTATTCTCCTGAAATTGTCTTATAAAATTCCCTTTTGATTATTAATTGTTTTTAATAATCTTACGACGGTATTTTGAATAAAGCCCGTAATCCAGATAGACCTTCTCTCCGTTAATCATATCCCATGTTTTGACCGCTTTATCCTGAACTTCTGTAATACGGTCGGTTACCTTCCAGATAAATCCGTCACTCCCCGCCCCGGAACCGTATGAAACCATTAATATTTTGTCTCCCGGCTTCGCGATATCCAGAACGGCCGTCAGTCCCAAAGGAGATGCTCCGGAATAGGTGTTCCCAATTTTTGGACACAACAGCCCCTGGGAGTATTGCTCTTTTGTGAATCCCAGCATTTTCGCCACCATTGTCGGAAATTTTCCATTAGGCTGATGAAAAACGGCATATGCAAAGTCCGTTGCTTTTGCACCTGCTTTATCCATTATATTTTTCGCGCAATTATAGCTGTGTTTAAAATAAGCCGGTTCGCCTGTAAATCTCCCGCCGTGCTGCGGATAAAATTGCAGATCGCGGCGCCAGAAATCCGGTGTATCCGTCATATATGAATATGTGGTTTCACATTCGGCGATTAAATTATTCTTCCCCATGATGTAGGCAGCAGCCCCCGCGGACGCGGTATATTCCAGAGCATCGCCCGGCGCCCCCTGTGAGGTATCGCCTCCCACAGCAAGAGCATATTCCATATCACCCGCGGCAACCAGACGCATAGCCACATACATTGCTTCAGAACCTGCCTTGCATGCGAACTCAAAGTCCGCGCAATGAACATCCGGAACCGCTTTGATCGCTTCCGCCAGAGTTGTGCCGCTTGGTTTAACCGCGTATGGATGGGATTCAGACCCGATATAAACCGCGCCTATTTTCGCCGGGTCTATTCCTGCCCGTTGCAAAGCTCTGCGAGTTGCTTCGACAGACATCGTGATCGTGTCCTGATCGGGAGCCGGTACGGATTTTTCATCCACCATCAGGCCTTTACGGAAACTTGCCGCGTCGGTACCCCATTGCGCCGCAATGGCTTCAACCTTGATTCGATACCTTGGAATATAGGAACCATATCCTACAATGCCGACCATTGAATTCTCCTTTTCGTATGTTCGTTTTTTGCGATGTTGATTATGAGTCACTATTTATGTTTCAAACGATTCTTTTATAATGAGGATGGAATAGTAAAATGATGATTCCGGTTCAGAAGTGATGATTTCCAATTGTAGTGCAATGTTGAGTTCAGGTGCAGTTGAATAATTATAACTATATGTTCAAAAAGATTTGTCCTCCATATACTATGTGAAACAAATCACTATATTGTATATAACTAACAATTCTTCTACTATGATTAAAGTAGATACAAAAATTTCTCAATTCAACTAAAAAATAAAACCATTCTAAGAACAAATTTGTTATAAATATAGATTATCTTGTATTAAAAAATAGCCCGCCTTCTTTTAGACGGGCTATTCGTGGAGGAGGAAAAATCAAATTGAAGCATTCTCCAGCTGATTCACTCTATTTAGAACTTACCGTATCATTGATTATTTCTTTTTCGTTCACCGTATCTCTCTTTGGGGCAATCAGCATGGCGAACATGACTGCTGTAACACCGCCAACCAGCTTTCCTACGATGACCGAAAAAATCATATCCGGTTTATTTGCTGCCGTAAAGCCAAGATGGTCCCCCAAAGTAAAAGCGGCGCTTACCGCAAAGGCAACATTGAGAACTTTGCCTCTGTTATCCATATTTTTCATGACTTTAAACATGGGAATATTATTCGCTAAGGTCGCAATCATTCCTGCGGCCGCCATGCTGTTCATCCCAAGTTTTTGACCGGCGCTTAGAAGAGGTTTTTCAAACCAGCGCGAGACGAGGAAAACCATGGGATAGGCTCCAAGCAGCATTACCGCAATCCAGCCGATCACTTCCATTGCCCGCAAATCAACCCCGGGGATATCTCCGGTAACCGGAAAGATAGGATGCATTCCAGGAATAATCGCGATTCCTGTCATTGTCTCCCAAACAATGGATGCTAAGCCAAGTGTAATCAAGGCTACAAGTAATTTTCCAAAGACAAGAAATCCTTTGATCATAGCGTTTGGAATTCTCCACAATCCCAGAGCGATCAGTGCGGAAAACAATACTACGGGAACCAAATTTTTAAATATCAGAGCATAGCTAAAAATGATTGGTGTGCCGTCGGCAGCCTGAATATTGGAATATATTGCCACCATACCGCCCGCGATACATCCAAGAGGAATAGTCACAATACCGGCCAAAATGCCAAGCGCCAAAAAATGACGATCTTCTTTTTCAATGATACCCAACCCGACCGGTATTGAGAAAACAATCGTCGGGCCCATCATCGCCCCTAAAATCAAACCGGCGTACATCCAGGCAGGATAATCAATGGTTGTTCCTACCGTAGCCAGTTCTTTCGCCAAAAAGTACCCACCCATATCATTCGCGAGTAATGAGGTGGCAAACATTGCCGGGCTGGCTCCCAGAAATTCATAAACAGGTATTACAGCAGGCCCCAGAATAGCTTTCAATACGGGCGCAAGAGAAATGACCCCAACCATCGCCAATGCGAGCGCTCCCATTGCCATAAAGCCTTCTTCAAACTGTTCGCCGGCCCCGTCAATCCCGTTTCCAATCTTTTTTAGGCCTATTTTACTTAAAATTGTTGATGATCCGCCAAATTGCGCGAATATCCGGTCAATAGCCCCGATTATCATGAAGATCATCATGATATAGATGATGATTTGATTTACTGCTTCCACTTCCATCTCCTTATTAAATACCAATATTTATTGGGACCCACGTCTTTGCAATTAATAACTATTCAACAAATCGCCTGGCCAGATTTCTACAGGCTTCATCAATTGAAATCTTCACGGGATTTCTACCCAGAGCCCCATCCAGCATACCCCCGCGTGATACCAAAGCTTCTGTTTGTCCGTGAATTACGATCATACTGCTTTTTGCCGACCAGACCGCGTAATCAATTTTTGCCATAATTCCTGGTTCGGCGGCATCCGTACTCTTGATTTTTTTATCATCACTGCTTTCATGACTTAAAAGCAGTGAGACCGGAATCATTACAAAATCAGCATTAGACTTTATCGCATAATTATTAATCGCCGCGGTATCCCTGGCGGATATCCTGTTATGAGAACGCATCCTGTCGATTGTAAAAAATCGTGTTAGACTATATTTTCCCAAACTGTCAGGATCTACTCTCGTAACTACTTCAAATCTACCAATTTCAGTTAACGCGTTCAAAAGAGCGGTATGTGTGTAATATTCGAGTTCCCGGTAATCTTTCGCGTCAAATTTAAAATTAAACCGCTCACTTTTGAAATTATATAAATTATCCACAATCAGTAACGGCATTACCACCATACGTTTTTCTGAAAAGGCGGCCAAATCGAATGATTTGTCGTCTTTTTCAACGAGAAGCACTCTTTTTTGACAGGAATTAAGAGTGAATATGAAAGCGACTGAAATTATTATTGTCATAAATTTCATAAATTTATACTCCCCGTTTAATTCTTTATTCAGTAGCTTTAGACCATGGTAATCTAAATAAACTCTGAAATGATTTCTTTTCTTGGTGAAGGTATGACCACCGATTCAACCAACAGGCCTTTTTTAGCACAAATTTCTGTCCCGGCATCCACCGCGGCTGTAACCGCGGCGACATCACCCGTGAAAGTTACAAAGCCTTTTCCTCCAATGGCCATCGCCACATGGATATTCAATAGTTGAATATCTGCTGCTTTCACCGCCGCGTCCGCGGCTTCAATAATCGACGCCACAGAAAAAGATTCGATCACTCCCAGCGCGTTTAATTCCGGCAAATGCGAGACTCCGCTTAATGCCGGAAATACATCCCGATGAATATTTGGGATAACGAAATGATCGACGACAGTATGCGCGCCTATCTCCACGCCTGCTTCAATACTGGCATTGACCGCGTCAACATCACCACCAATAAGCACCATATATTTTCCGGGACAAATAGTCCTGTTCACAACAATTTCTACATTGGCTCTTTTTAAAACAGCATCTGCCACCTCAAAGCCTTTGGCAATACTTGATGTTTCCACTATACCGATTGCAGCACTCATTTTTATACCCATTTAATTTAATCCCTGGAAATATGAACTCCGCGAGAGTCGATTAATGTAACGGTCCCACCTTGACTCGCGTGAGCGGGACACCCCAAACTTTCTTCATCAACCTGACCGACCATATCCCCCGCTTCAACGCGTTGACCTACTTTCACAGAAGGTCTGGACGGTTGTCCGATGTGTGAATCCAAAGGTATAATAACCGAATCAGGCCGTAGATTTGTCTCAATATATTCCGCGTGACGGTCATATTTTTTCAATCCCAGGCGCTGGTATAAACGGCTGATGGGAACTTCACGTCCTGTTCTTGCAGGATGAACATCTCTGAACAAAACATCCAATTCTTCCGCCGAGCGGGATATATCTTTTTCACGGAGCAGTTTTTTGGCATCAACACAAATACTTTTTGGATCAAGATCTTCAGGACAGGCGATATAGGAACACACATTGCATTCACAACAGTACTGAGCCCACAGACTCATCCGTTCTTTTGCCTCACCGGTCATCAGCAAATTCCGCATCACTTTATGCGGTTCAATCGGATACCCCA
>JBFXGD010000205.1:0-5502 GCA_050178385.1 Calditrichaceae bacterium | reverse complement strand
AAATGACGCAAATGCCTCAGATGGTGGCGCTTTTCAACGGGTTTGGAGGTGTCGCGTCAACATTTGTGGCATTTGCCGAATACATTCATTCAGGCGGTATGGGCATGACCAATGATGTGATTATCACCATGATACTAAGTCTGCTTATCGGAACCGTAACTTTTACAGGCAGTCTGATCGCTTTTGCCAAACTGCAGGGTATCATGCGAGGCGCGCCTATTGTATTTCCTATGCATCAGGCCATCAATATCCTGTCTATCCTGGCGGTTGTGGTTCTGGGTGTATTTGTCGTCCTGGATCCTTCATTAATCAATTTTCTTTTGATTATAATCGGAATATCGGCGGTTCTCGGAATTATGCTCGTCATTCCGATTGGCGGAGCGGATATGCCGGTGGTAATTTCATTGCTGAACTCATATTCCGGTCTGGCTGCCGCGGCTACAGGTTTCGTTCTTTCAAATAATGTCCTGATTATTTCAGGCGCGCTGGTGGGCGCATCCGGTCTTATATTAACACAGATCATGTGTAAAGCAATGAATCGTTCTTTAACGAATGTGTTGTTTGGAGCGGTTGGCACAGAAGGGGGAACCGGAGAAATGTCGGCCGGCGAACGCTCGCAGGTAACGGAATATTCAGCGGAAGACGCCGCGATGGTGATGGACAGCGCCCAGTCAGTAATTATTATACCGGGATATGGATTAGCCGTAGCGCAGGCACAGCACATTTTACAGGAGCTGGCAAAATTACTGATGGACAAAGGTGTGAATGTCCGTTACGCTATCCACCCGGTTGCTGGCCGAATGCCGGGTCACATGAATGTCCTTCTGGCTGAAGCAAATGTACCTTATGATCAGTTGGTTGAAATGGATCAGATCAATGATGATTTTCAAAATACCGATGTGGCGCTGGTAATCGGAGCCAACGATGTTGTAAATCCCGCTGCCAGATACAAAAAAGAAAGTCCGCTCTACGGTATGCCCATTCTTAATGTTGACAAGGCCAGAAGCGTCATGATTGTAAAACGCAGTCTTAGCCCGGGATTTGCCGGGGAGGATAATGAATTATTTTATGATCATAAAACGATGATGCTGTTTGGTGACGCAAAAAAGATGGTGACCGACCTGGTGAGAGAGGTAAAAGAACTGTAAAAAACCAATCGAAAAGCTCGTTAATAATAAAAAGCTATCAAAAAGTATATTTTTGATAGCTTTTTAAATGTTTAGAGGCCGGTCAAACAGCAAGTGATCCAGCACTGCAATAGTAGTCTCATAATCTGCCGCGGCGGACAAAGCGAAATCCGCATCTCGTCCGAGTTCAAGAAGGTTTTCCTCAGAGTGATAGCTTAAAACCAACACTTTGATATCAGGAAAAAATTCTTTGCAGAATTGTATAAATTTTTTTGGATCATCATCCCCACGTTCGAGGTCCGTTATAATAAGGTCGATCTTAAAACCATTACTGATGAGTGTATTGAAAGCTTCATTTGAGTTTAAAGCGGAGAATAAATTGATAAGATAGGGTTTACCTTTTTTTGATTCTGAAATCCATTTTTTGATCAGATACATTCTTAAGGTAATTTCATCTATCCGATCATTAATAAAAAGAATACGTCTTTTAATTTTCATTTTTGTAATCCGGACGGTGGAAGAATGTTTTTTTGAAAAGATGCTGCATGTTGTTGAAATATCATTATACGACGGATTTTTTACAAATCTTAGTACAAAGGTGATATCTGATCAAAATTAGTCCGGGAATTTGCATTGTTGTGATACTTAATTAATTCAATATTGCAGTGTTTGATCAGAATTTTAAGATAATTATCGAAATAATTTTTTGTTATTTTTGTTTAATGGTTTTTGTAAACTGAATGGTAACAAATATATGAACTCAATATTTCGTAATATGTGGCCCGACACTGCTAGAACCGAATTTGATAATGGGGTTGAATTTATCGATATACGCGAGGAGCACGAATTCGCCGAATCGAGAATTCCCGGATCACGTTGGCTGCCCATGAGTGAAATCAGCAGGCGGATGAACGAATTACCAAGAGACAGAGACGCGGTGATCTATTGCCGGACAGGAAGCCGGAGCGCTGATCTTCTGAAGTACCTGACAACCAGAGGTTATACAAACCTGATCAATCTGGCGGGAGGAATCGTGGCGTGGTATGAAGAAGGATATCCTGTCGATTCAGACAGAATTGAATAAAAAATAACATTACTTTTTAATCAATATAAAAATCCCCGCTAAAATAAAAATTGGCGGGGATTTATCGCTGTTAATCATTCTGATTGCGTTTACAGTTCCAGCGCGGATTTAATCATATCTTTTATTTCGTCCTGAATCGATCCCGGCATGGTCATATTTTTTGCGAAAGCCATCATACCGGCATCTTCAAAGTACATTTTCATTCTGAACATGGCGTCAACAATTTTTATCTTAATACCGTCACTCTCCTTTACCACCACAACTTCCAGAGGATAAGCCGCGGCATGTGCCAGGCCGGGGCAGGAGAATTCATCCCGGTTTTTATCATTGCCGTTTTTGACGATTGTAAAAGATTTACTTTCCACCGCGGCGCTGCTTAGACCAAGGACAGCGAGCTGTTTCCCGGGGACATTCAGTGAATAGATGAGATGAAGATTCCACTTACCGTCGCTTTTTGCAAATCCGTTTTCCAGTTTCCCTAAAACAACGGAAAGTTCCATTCCTGTGACTACGGCAGCTTCTTCAATTTTACCTTCAAAGTCGCCTCCTGCCATAACACCCATGGTGCGGCCGATGTATCCTTTTTTTCTGAATTCGCCATATTGCGCGTTGGTGATGGTTCCTGATACCACCTTTTCGATGACGGCCCTGAGATCTTTCTTGTGTTGATTCAGGAATGAAAGGTGTTTTTCATCTTCCATCAGGATTGTCCGGTTTGTAGAAACAGGGTTCACGATACTAATATGGGCACCGGCTTCATCCTCAAATAAGTTGAAGCGGTCAACAATTCCAAAAGGGGCCGTTAGTTTATTCATGTCCATCAGCTTTTTTGCGTAGGCTGAATCATATATTACGAATATCCGGGATTTGTATGAACATTCATCTTTTAGTCCCGTATCCATTTTTGCAAGCAGTAGATAACCACTGGCATTGATGGCATCTTCCAGGGAAGATGAAACCTGTGTAAAATCTCCGTTCACCTTTGTCACTACATACTCATAAACGCCCTGTTTTTGTTCAATTTTATCCTGAGCGGTCAGCAGAACCGGCAATATCATACAAAAAGTCAGAATAACAATTTTTAATGAAATGTTTTTCATACTTAGGACCTCGCTATTTGGAAAAATATAAAAAGCCGTCTCCGCAAGAGTTATAAAGCAGAGACGGCTTTTTTGTCATTTTTATTTGTAGAGATCTTCCGGTAAAATTCTTGTGTAATTCAATTAGAATGCAAAGCCGATCTCAAATTCCCATTGATCCATCTTGAGTTCGATTTCCTGCTGGTCGGGTACTTCCATTGGATTTGGACCACTAACAGAGTTTGAGAACGCGTGCATTACCGACAGGCTTACTTCTTTTTCGCCAATCATTTTGGAAAGGCCGAAAGTTATATGCTGTTCGATAACACCCGGCGCGAGTATATTGAACATGACTTCACTTTCCGGAATCGGCTGTTCACCGAAGGAGTAACCCGCGCGGAATGTCCATGTTGGAATAGCCGCATACTGAACACCAAATTTAAAAATCATCATGTCATCCCAGCCAAAACCCGCTCCATCGTCACTGCCAAGGAGGATACCCTGTTGGAAATCAGCCGGATTCATGGGATTGTTAATGGCTTTAATTCCACTGTATAAAATTTGCTGAACATCAAAAGCGAATGTTAAGGCGTCTGTTGCATTATATGCCAGACCCACAGTCCAGTTAGCCGGAATATCGAAATCACCTTTTTCGGCAAAAAGACCCGCGTAATCATCAAATTCGCTCATGTAAATTTTTGACTGATAAGAAGCGCCGAGACTCAGATTCGGCAGAATATAACCCATATAACCGACTCTAAAACCAAAACCGGTTGAGTTTGAGTTATCATTTCCAGTTAATTTAGTACCATCGGTTGAAAAATTTGCAAATGCTTCCAGACCGTCAGCGCTGAAATACTGATACGCAAATATGGCGCTCAAGCCTAAACCATGATTGTCGTTTATTTTGCGGGCATAAGTGCCTGAAACAAATAATTGGGAAATATTGACACCGGTAGGAGTGGTTCCCCAGAATGTGTTGGTGTCGTAATCCGTATTCATTCCGCCATTTCCGTATATGGACAAGCCGAATGAACTTTGCGGATTCAGCATCCAGTTAGCGCCCAGTGACGGGATAAAAAATGTCTTTGAATCACTTTCTACCGTTCCCGGAGCTAATCCAAAAGTACCTTCCATCATCGAAGGATTTCCGGTGACCGTATATTCGCGATTGGGATTAAACAAAGAAACGCTTACATCATAGCGTGTTCCTAAAAATACCATGGTAGCAGGATTGGTCGCGGCATCCATTGTGTTGAGCGGGAGGGCGACTCCGACTCCTGCCATCGCCTTGCTTTGGGTTCCGTAACCGTGACTAAAATAACCATTTGTCGCTAAAGCTTCTGAGGAAGTCAGAGACAGAACAAAAACAGCAACTGAAAGAACGGCAAATACTTTAAGCGTCTTTACTTTCATTTTGCTTTCTCCTAATTAAGTAATTGTATGCTTGAAATTACAGACAGGTCTGCTTTACCCGTCATCGCTTTATTTAATGTACAATTGATCGGATCTTTTATTATTTGCTCATACTTCCTTAAGAATCCTGTGGACGCCGGTGTCCGAAAACTATTTCTTTTAGTCTCTTGCAATCCAGTTCCATGCGGTAAACTTCGCATTCCCGGCAATTTGCATTTTTGCATTTATCGCCTACTTCTCTCAATGTCCAGCAAGGACCTTCAAGATCGTAGTACGCGGGGCAATGACGGCAATCTTCATCAAGACCGCCTTTATATTCCCAGCATGGTAATAATGACATAAGTCGTCTGATCCCGTTCAGATTCAGACCGTGTTCTCTGATCATATTTCTGATACAGCGTAAACGGTCAACATCACGAGCGGAATACATCCTGCGGCCTGTGCTGGTTTTGACCGGTAAAATGAGTCCTTCCTGTTCATACATTCTAATGGTCTGGACTGCCACATCAACCAGTTTCGCGACCGTTCCGATTGTTAATACCGCGTCATAAACATCAATTTTTTTCTTCATCACAATTTGTGCTTTATATGATATTCTAAATATAGAAAACCTACATCTGCCGATATAGAATGACAAAAATGATGCCAATTAAATGAAAAAAAGCACAAGTGACTTAATTCGTTATTTTTATGTGGTTTATAGGTTTTGATCCATTTTTGGTTTTTCTCATTTGTCGGAAACTCATGTGAAAGATTTCCATAATTGCGAAAATATTGTCATCTCCGTGAACTGATA
>JBFXGD010000204.1:0-5508 GCA_050178385.1 Calditrichaceae bacterium | reverse complement strand
TGAAAAATGATTCATTAATATTGTGGCTTGTGAAAAAAAGGATTTAAGTTTTGTGAAAATAATGGCCTAATGACACGAATTTTTCTTGACTTTAAATTAAATAACCATTAGTTTTTTACGTTCCAAGACCTGCATAATTATTCAGCATGTTGCAGTAATTATATTCTATAAGGACTTAGTTATAATTAATTCGAAAAGGAAGCATGCCGCGACCATGGCTCACCATACAATTTCACATCACCTAACTATAAAATATTTCTAGGAGGAAATTCATGAGAAAGAAGTCATTGTTTCTTTTGCTGGGCGTTTTGTTATCCTTCGGGATGTTAGCTCAAAGCTATGCTGCTGGTGTAGGTTTACCTACCGCCGGCTCACGGGCTGTAAACCTTGGCGGCGCCTATCGTGCCCTCAGTGGTGACTGGAGCGCCGGATTTTGGAATCCTGCAGGTATGACTCGTGTTGATAACTGGAATGTCGGGGCTAACTTTTCAACGATTATGCCGACGGCCTCTCTTACACCGGCCTCTTACGAAGGTCACAGTTTTAACGGTTATACGGATACTGAGGCGGATGCCGTAGCGCAAACATTTTTTATTCCGACGACCGGATTTGTTCATTCTCTTGATAATGGTTTCTCCTATGGATTCGGCGTTTTTGTTCCTTTCGGTCTTGGCGCTACCTGGGATCTTTTCAATCCGGTTCCCGGATATAACAATGAGGCCGGTTACCCGGAAGAAGATTATGAGAGTGATCTGAAAGTAATCGATTTTCATTTTTCCGGAGCGTATAAGGTAACGGATCAATTCTCCGTCGGTTTAGGTTTTGGCGTGGTTTATAATGATATCATCATTCGTCAGCCGTCTTTGAGCAAACCTTTTGAAGACACAGCTCTGAAACCGCTGGTAAAAGCACCGCACGACTATCTGGTAACGGAACTGGAATTAGTTGGAACCGGAATCAGCTATAGCTTCAATGGCGGTATCATTTATGATGTGAATGAAAAATTATCACTCGGCGCTTCATTCCGTTATTACACGGATGCCGATCTGGATGGCGAAATTCTCGCGACAAATTATTATACAGGTGATCCCGTTACTTTAGCAACCTTGACTGTGTTGCATGACGCGGGTCAGATTGATGACGCAACATATCAGGCTGCTGCCGCTGCGTTCTCTGGCCAAAAAATGACTTATATTGATGATAGTGACGCAAAGGCAACGATGCCTCTGCCCATGAATGTCGGTGTCGGTATCGCTTACCG
This sequence comes from Calditrichaceae bacterium, assembly GCA_050178385.1. Taxonomy (GTDB): domain Bacteria; phylum Calditrichota; class Calditrichia; order Calditrichales; family JBFXGD01; genus JBFXGD01. The sequence continues at coordinate 4,247 of JBFXGD010000204.1, read as the reverse complement.
TGCAACCCCAAAATTATTGTTTTCCTTTGATGTTGACTGGACTCAGTGGTCTTCATGGGATAGCATACCATTAGAAGATATTACCGCTGTTGACGGATCGAATCAGGATTCGGAACTGATTGAAAACTGGGACGATACTTGGCGTTACAGTTTTGGAGCGGAATATATCGCCTATGAAAAACCCAATATGAGTATGGCGTTAAGAGGCGGCTATTATTATGAAACAGCCGCAATCCCTGATGAAACAATCGGACCATCAATTCCGGATAGTAATGATAAGCAGGAAATTATTCTCGGTACAGGTTTAACCTTTGGTAAAATTGGTGTAAACCTTCTTTATGTACATATTTTTGTCAATGACCGCAATGTGGATACGTGGAATATTGGTGATGATTATGGCAATGAAAATGTCGCCGGTGAATATAAGGCTGACGTTAATGAATTTCATGTCGGTTTAGAATATAATTTCTAATTTGATCAAAATAGTTTGAAAGGAAAACAAAGATGAATAAAAGATTATATAGTTTTCTTCTGATTTTAGTCGGTTTCTCCTTCATCTTCCTGGTCGGTTGTGAAGATGATGAAGCAACCTTCCCGAATCAGACAAATCTTGGTACGGCTAAAAACGCCGGAACAGTACAGACGGTCACCATTAATTCACAATATACCGGTGAAGAAAAAAGTGTCAAGGTCTATCTGCCATACGATTATGACGCGACCGCAGCAGACGGGTATCCGGTGGTCTATTTCCTGCATGGTTTTGGCGGTGACGAGAACACCTGGCTGTCAACCTATCAGTTAGACAAAGTGGCCGATGTGCTAATAGCTGACGGGAAAATTCAGCCGATGATCCTGGTCATGCCCAATGCCAAAAACGCGCTGGGCGGCAGCTTTTATACCAATTCGGTTGATTTAACCAGTCCGATTTTCCCAAGCGGCGGATTTGGATACTATGAATATTATATCATGCAGGAAGTAATAGGAACAGTGGAAGCAATGTTCAATATTAATCCCGACAAGAGAGCGATCGAAGGTCATTCCATGGGCGGTTATGGCGCCATGAAGCTGGCAATGCTTTATCCGGATAAGTTTAAATCTGTTGCTTCTCATTCCGGTCCGCTGGATTACAATGAACTGATTTTTAATGAAAACAGCAATTTTCTGCCCCGAATCGCGATGGAAAATATTGATCCAGCGACGGGCAATCCTCTTCCTGTAATTGATCTGGCAAAAGCGGCTGCTTCACCGACAACCCATCCGCTCACAATGACCATGTTCGGATTGTCATCAGCATTCGCGCCGCATTTTAACACGGCGGGTACATATGATTCCTTCATGTATTCTACATATGGGGTTGGTAGTGCGGATGATGTTAATCAGTTTATGGTTTCCGCGACACCTGTCACAGATATGGGTACGCCTAACGATCCTTCCGATGACGTTTTTCCGGGTGTTGATTTACCCGTACGTATCACTACTCCGGGACAGATGGCGGATACGGTCACCGCGCCTTTCATGAAATATTTAGCAAATGACTGCTACGCGATGCTGGCAACCGGTAAAAAACCGACTCAGGAAGATCTTGATGTGGAGGGTTTTCAGGCTTTGAATATCTACATGGACTGCGGTGAGCAGGATGATTATGATCCGATGGATGACGGTGCCGGCTTTGGTATCATTTATACCAACAATACTTTTGACGCGCTCATGACCCAAATGGGAATTTCCCACCGTTATGAAAAATATACAGGCGCGCATTCAAGCGACGTATATTACCGCATCGAAATTGCTCTCAAAGAACATGACAAAGTATTTTAATTTTAATTTGTAAACGCTTTATAGCCCGGTGGACTCACCATCGGGCTTTTTTATTGTGTCCGCGAAACCTTCATTCCATGAGAAACTTGCCCTTTGCCCGAATGAATCTTAAATTTAGCGCAACATTTTTATGTTTCTGATCTGATAGTGGACGGGATTGACCGATTTCAGGAACATTTAGTCTTATCAAACATTGAAATAAGTCGTGTAACTTTAATGCCGTTCAGGCATCATTTTAATAATGAAAATCATCTTAAGTTTAAATATATGTGAAAAGGAGAAGTAGCAGTTATGGCAAAAAAAACAGATAATGTAGAGAAATTTAAATTTAAGGCTGAGATAAAGCAGTTACTCAATATTTTAGTTCATTCTCTATATACAAACCGGGAAATATTTGTAAGAGAGCTTATCTCAAACGCCTCGGACGCGCTTGACAAGCTGCGGTTTGAAACAACAAAGGGAACCGAAATATCAGATAAGTCCCTGCCTCTAGAGATTGAAATTTCTCTCGATAAGGATAAGAACATTCTAACGATCGCGGATACCGGTATCGGTATGACTCACGATGAAATCATCAAAAATATTGGTACCATCGCGAAATCAGGTTCGGCGGATTTTCTTGATAAACTTTCCAAAGAAGCTGAAAACAAGGATATCTCAAATATCATCGGAAAATTTGGGGTTGGATTTTATTCCGTCTTTATGGTGGCGGATGAAGTTACGATTACGACGAAATCGTATCTCAAAGATGAACCGGCCCTTGAATGGAAATCAGACGGGCTGGGTAGCTTTGAAGTAAAATCCCTTGACGGAAAGATAAAACGCGGAACGAAAATCGAGATTCAATTAAAAGAAGACGCCAAAGATTTCATTGAAAAAAGCAGGATCGAATCCGTCATAAAAAAGCACTCCAATTTTATCTCTTTCCCCATTAAAGTAGAGGGAGAAAAAATTAATACGGTCGCCGCGCTCTGGCGTGAGCCAAAATCCAATATCAAACAGGAGCAGTATAACGAATTTTACAAATTTCTGACCTACGATTATGAAGAACCGGTGGACACACTGCATATTTCCATTGACGCTCCGGTTCAGTTTAACAGTCTGATGTTTATACCAAAACATGCTCAGGATTTGTACGGGTTGTCGAAAGATGATCTGGGGCTGGATTTGTACGTCAAGGGTGTTTTGATCCAGCATAAAAATCCGGATCTGCTTCCGGAATATCTCGGATTTGTAAAGGGTATGGTGGATTCCGCTGATATTCCCCTGAACATTTCCCGTGAAACCCTGCAGGAAAACCGGCTGATCATGAAGATATCATCAACACTCGTAAAGCAGGTTCTTTCCTATCTTGAAAAAAAGGCGAAAAATGAGCCGGAAAAATATGAAGAATTTTGGAAAACTCACGGAAAAATGTTCAAAATGGCATATAACGATTTCGCAAACCGTGAAAAGATCACCGAACTCATGCGCTTTAATTCTTCCATTCATGAAGACGCTGACAAACTGACATCCTTTGCTGAATATGTCGAACGCGCAAAAGCGGATCAGAAAGAAATTTATTATATCACCGGCGCGAGTCGTGAAGCGCTGGAAACCGATCCGCATCTTGAAATATTCAGGAAAAAAGGAATCGAGGTACTGTATCTCTATGAACCGGTGGACGAATTTGTGTTCTCCGGTTTGTTTGAATTTAAAGAGTTCAGTTTTAAGGCGGTCGAACAGGCGGATCTTGGTAAAATCGAAAATCTGGATGATGTAAAAAAAGACGAGAAAGATGTCGAAGATCTTAGTGAAACCGATTCCGAAATCTTTAAAAAACTGCTCGAAAAATTTAAGGAAATCCTGGGTGACCGGGTAACGGAAGTCACAGTCTCAAAACGTCTGCATGACAGCGCGTCCTGTCTTGTCAGCCCGGATGGAACCATGACATCCCATATGCAGAAAATCATGCAGGTCATGAACAAGGATATGACCGTTCCGAAAAAAGTGATGGAAATAAACAAAGACCATAAACTCATCCGCAATCTGCTCGGAATTTTCAAAAAAGACCCGGGTGATGAATTTATCGTCACAGCGGTTGAGCAGCTTTATGAGTCCGCGCTGCTTCTGGAGGGCTATCTGAATGATCCGCATAAACTGGTAAACAGGATACAGGAAATCCTTGAAAAATCCAGCGGATGGTACCCGGGGACAAAAAAATAAATAAAAAAGCAATGACAACAAGCGTTCTCCGGCAAATCCGGGGGACGCTTTTTTGTTTCAATAAATGGTTGGAGCCGCAATCAAATTTTGGTAACTTTATCATGCTTTATCACGAAACATAATTCGCACAAAAGCGTACTGTACGGAGTCGGGGGAATGATCATCTTTAATTAAATGGCAGTTGTAAAATTCCTTATTATAATCCGGCGCATTTGACCATTTTA
>JBFXGD010000203.1:0-5551 GCA_050178385.1 Calditrichaceae bacterium | reverse complement strand
GTTTCCCTTTAAATTTACCGTCTGTATAAACAGTTCCGAGACTCTCAGTGGCGTCTTCGACAATTTTGATATTCCGTTCGATACAAATGTTATAAAGTTCCTCAAAATTTACCGCGTTGCCAAATACATGGACGGGAATAATGGCTGAGATTCTGGCTTTTGTTTTTTTATTATAGCTGTAACCGTCCCTAAAAAAGGTTCCATTTTTTATAAAATCAATTGTTTTACCGGGGTCGATGTTATAATAATCATCACAATCCATAAAAACCGGTTGGGCATTTAAATAGCGTACCACATTGATCGGCGCTATAAATGTCAGCGTCGGGACGATGACTTCATCTCCCTGCTTTACACCGGCGAGTATCAGAGAAATTTGCAGGGCTGATGTGCCGTTCACGCAGGCAATCGCGTATTTTGCGCCACAGTATTCCGCAATTTTTTGTTCAAATAAGTCCACAAATTTTCCGGCCGAAGAAACCCATTCGGTATCCAGGCATTCTTTGATATACTTCCATTCATTGCCCTGAATGGATGGAACGGACAGAGGAATCATATCAGACATTATAGATCTCAGCTTTATACAAGTCCAAATTGTTTTTTATCCAGTTAATCGTCTCGGTGAGCCCTGTATCCAGATTATACGAAGGCCGCCATTTGGTGTTCTCCAGGATTTTTTTATTGTTACACCTTAATTGCTCAACTTCACTTTTATCCGGTCTCACCCGATCTTTTTCTTCGATGATTTTTACATCTCTCCCTATAATTGATCTTATCTTTTTAACAAGATCACCTATAGAAATTTCTTCGTCCATGCCCACATTAATAACATCACCACTCAAATTTTCAACTTTGGCAATTTCCAGAAACGCGTTAGCTGTATCTTTTACAAAAGTAAGATCTCTGGTTGGCGTTAAATTCCCTAGTTTAATTTCCTTTTTGCCATTTAGAAGCTGCGTGATGATCGTTGGAATCACCGCCCTTGCTGATTGCCTGGGACCATAGGTATTAAAAGGCCTTACAATCTTTACTGGCAGATCAAAAGATCTATAATAACTTACCGCCAGTTGATCCGCCGCGATTTTTGATGCCGAGTACGGAGACTGACCAACCAATGGATGTTTTTCATCTATCGGAACATATTGCGCCGTTCCATATGTTTCACTTGTCGAAGTAACAAGGATATTTTGAGTATTAAGCTGCCTGGCTGCCTGCAAAATATTATAAGTCCCCTCGATATTTGTTTTGATATAAGCTAACGGCGAAATATACGAATAAGGAATACCAATCAGGGCAGCCAGATGAAATACAGAATCGCAGCCAATCATCGCGGATGATACGGAATCATAATCTCGTATATCACCCGTAATCACTTCTATATCGTTCTTATACTTTGACATTTCAAGCCATCCCCAGTTATTTTTTGAATTATATCTGACGAAGGCTTTAACTGAAAATCCGCGTTCAACACATAGTTCAGTGAGATGGGATCCGATAAATCCGGCTGCGCCGGTGATAAGAATTTTCACAAAAACATTTCCTACTTAAGATTATATGATTTGTTATAAAATAATATAATTGTAATTGCTCAATCAATTTAAATTAATATAAGCATCTCAGCCGGATATCTAAATCTCGAAAATCCTAGAGGGCCTGCAATCAGAATAAAAAATAATATCGCTAAAATGAGAAGGCTCTTTATCTTAATATTATTTAAATATTTCAGTTTAAATACAAAAAAAATAATCACTATGAACAAATATGCCATGCCATAACTCCAAAGCAAAATCGCTGACAGGGTTAATGAAAACAACCTTTCAAAATATGGAAATTTTAAGATTGAACTCCATCCGATATTTGTCAAATCACTCCCTTCCTGGATCTCATATTTCCCCTTATACAACATTAAATTTATCTGCTGAACACCCCATGCCGGTTGCAAGGCTGTTTTTAGCGCTCCGATAAAAGAAGATTCAAGAAATCCTGCCTTATTCTCAAAAATAAGTTTTACACCTAAATTTTTTGCTTCTTTCGTATCTCGCCAGGCAATTCTTTCATCTGCATATTTGACTAATCCCGGTTTAAATTTTTCTTCAGCTTCCGCGTAACTTATCCCATGAGCGCCGGCGTAGCTGTTTTGACCGAAAATATATAAGTTATAATTGCCCGCTGTGCTTATTATAAACTGGTCGTGTGTCCGGTAATTTTTTCCCATCCAGGCCACCAGAATGATAGCCACACCCGCCGCTACTTGCAGTGTTATTTTTTTTTGTTTTGGGAAAATCCATAGAAAAAGAACAAACAGTATGATGTAAAACCCAAGCCCTACCGGCCGTGTCAGAACCGTCGTCGAAACTATCATTACCGTTAGAAAAAGATTTTTCCATCCTTCGCGTTTTTCAATAACCGTCTTTTTTATCAAATACAACGACAGCGCCAGAAAGAAGACAAACAAACTTTCACTCATTATCTTGCCGCTGTAATAAATCGCCAGCGGATTTAGAGCATAAAGCAGCGCGCCGGTTTTAGTTTCTTTTCCGGTATCCTGAAAAAATCCATTCGTTTTGGAAATAATAACCGGAACCAGCGAATCCATTATCATCTGGGCAATCACCACCGCAATCATAGAATGTGTAAACGTAACAAGCCAGGTGAGGCTTATTAAAGCCGGATAACCGGGTGTTCTGAGCAGAGAGGGAAAAGCAAAATCGCTTAAAAGCGTCTTCCCAAGATGCAGATAACCGCCTGAATCTGATTGCAATGCCAGCTCCGGAAGGGAAAAAATATTGAAATTAAACAGAAACCGCACAACCAGGCTTATTGCTATGAAATAGGTCAATGGCCAGGCGTTATATATGTCTCTGAATTTCAGGAATGTCTGCTTAATAAACCGCATTTAAAATCGTTTTAACCGTGTTATCTTTGTTAATCCTTTGTCAAACACTGTATATGATATAACCGACGCTGATCGTCCATAAAAAGAGATTAATTAGTATGCCCCTGTCATTGATCAGAATTTTCTCCGGACTTCCACCAAGCTCCTTCTTATAAATCAGGTAAAAATACCGGAAGATACCGTATATCACAAAAGGGATGGTGAAAATCATTCGATTGTTGCCTAAGTGAAAAACTGTTGATGCGTCTAATGTGTATTGAGCGTATGAAACCACACTCATCGCGGTGACCACGGCAATCATCTGATCAAGCATTCGCGGCTGATAGTGTTCTAAAATAGCCCGGTGATTCCCGGCTTCTTCCTTGAGTGATACCAGCTCGGCGCGCCGTTTTCCAATAACAAGAAACAGGGCGAGAAAGAAGGTACAAACCAACAACCAGGGAGAAATAACGGCATCGATGACCACCGCCCCCGCTACCGCTCTCAATACAAACCCTGTCGCAACTATTATGATATCCAGTATGACAATATGTTTAAGTTTCAGGGAATATGCCAACGTCATGAAGAAATAGCTAATTAATATGATACCCAAAGTCCTGTTGAGCAACACCGCCAACCCGATTGAAATGCATAATAGCAAGAATCCAAAAATCCGCGCGGTACCAATGGTTATTTTTCCCGCGGCGATGGGTCTCCATTTTTTGAAGGGGTGGCGCTTGTCTTGCTCAATATCTATAATATCGTTGATAATGTAACCGCTTCCCGCAATGAGCGAGAACAACAAAAAGGCATAGAAGACGTTTAACAGCTCTGTAAGATTAAAAATCTCACCCGCAAAAAGAATCGCGGCAAATACCACGAGATTCTTTGTCCACTGATATGGCCTTAATGAATAAAACAGGTTATAAATCAATTTAATACTGCTCAAGATATCCCTTTATAATCAAATAAACATCTTCTCAATCTTCAACTTCCTATTTCTTACTTCCCAATTCTCACTTCCTACTTCTCACTTCCTACTTCTCACTTCTTACTTCTCACTTCTTACTTCCTACTTCTTACTTCCTACTTTGGGCGCGAGCATCGCGCCCCTACTCTTAACTCTTAACTCTTTTCTCTTAACGCTTTTCTCTTATCGTTCTTCTCTTTTTTCTTTTATCTTTTTTCTTTTATCTTCTTTCTGCTTTACAACGCTAATCGTTTAAATAGACGCTCCGGAATCAATTTTATAATCATCATGATATAACGCCAGAAACCGGGTACATAAAGTACATTTTTTTTTCGCCGGACAGCCTTTATCATAATTTTCGCAACTGTCTCAGGTGACGCTGCCAAAAAGATACCGGGTAAACCATAGGTCATTGCCGTATCCACAAAACCGGGTTTAACGGTCACCACATGAACATTATGTTTATATAAACGATTACGAAGCCCGCCCGCAAAGGCGGTTAGTCCCGCTTTGGCCGATCCATAAATATAATTGCTCTGTCTTCCGCGATCTCCGGCCACTGAGCTGACGATGGTCATATTTCCATTCCGCTGTTTTTCAAAATATTCGGCAAATTCGCTTAAAACATGAACCGCGTTCGTATAACAACTTAAAAGAATCTGTTCTCTTTCATCCCAATCGTCCCGGGCTTTTGCCGCTTCTCCCATATAACCCATCAAAAAGTATAATTCATCGACCGAATCATGATTATCAATAATTTGCTTGATGGATGTCTGCAGCCGGTCGCTGTCAAAAAGATCAAGACAATAAGAATGATTTATATTGGCGTAGCGGACATTCAAATCACCCGAAACGCGTTTGAGTTCATCCTTATCACGGGCGACTAAAATGAGTTCTTTGTTCACCTTCGCCAGTTCGGCGCCAATGGCGATGCCTATACCGGAAGTGGCTCCAAAAATAATCGCTACACCTGATTTCACCGCCATCCTTAATTCAGCAATCCCAGGCGTTCCGCCTGTAAAGATGAAAATCTGTTTTCAGGATCCGTTTCTTTTTTGATGGCTTTCCATCTGTTAAGGTCAGGATACATTTTTGCCAGGCTCTCCCGCTTTAGCCGGGCGTCTTTAGTCAGATATATTCTGCCGCCGAATTTTATCACGATCTCATCAAGCCGGTCCAAAAAATCATGGACATTTTTTGTCAGGGAGAAATCCAGAGCCAGCGTATAACCCTTTACCGGAAAATTCAGCAATCCTTCCTGCTCACCCATTTTTTTTAATACCGCAAGAAAAGATCCGCGTTTGGCCTGTTGTATTTTTGTTAAGATTTCTTTGATACCATCGCGCCCGTTGGTCTCAGGCAGGACGCATTGCCATTGCAGGAAACCTTTTTTGCCGTAGATCCGGTTCCATGAATGAATGGAGTCGAGCGGGTAAAAGAATGTCTCATAATGACTCAGGAATTTCTTTTCCGCTGATAAATTTTTATGGTAGTATAACAGATTGAAAGTCCTTACCAACAAGGAGTTTAACGCAAACGACGGGAATTGAAAGGGGACAGAGAGTTTCGGATCATGATGAACCCGCAAATGATCGTTAATATTTTTCAGATCTGTCAATTCCGCGTGATTGCCAAACATTACAATCGACCGCCCAAGTTTTTTTCCACCCGCGAGACAGTCAATCCACGCCACAGAATATTTATAATTC
>JBFXGD010000202.1:0-5554 GCA_050178385.1 Calditrichaceae bacterium | reverse complement strand
CAATGTCCGAGAGAAGACATCACAGCCGCCAGAATCCCCGATATCACCAACCCTCTTATACCAATGGGTAATATATGGCTTGTGGTCAGTGCCACAAACGCCTGGTCGGGTGAAATTTCCGGGAAAAGTGAAACAGCGATAAGCGCTGGAGAAACAATCAGAAATATGGATATTATTTTTAATCCCGCCGCAAAAAAACCGCCTTTGCGGGCCTGATTTATATTTTCCGCCGCGATTATTCTCTGGGCGGCATATTGATCAATATACCAATACCAAATTCCCAGTACAGGCAATGCAAAAAGCACTCCGGTCCATGGGAGTTCAGGATCATTCACAGGTTGAAATATCGAAAAAACATTTTCCGGCCCAGTCAGTATTATATTCAAATCTCCCGCTTCACTGAGTCCGAAAAACAAAAGCAAAAGTAATCCGGAAATCAGTATGGCCGCCTGCAAAACACCTGTGTACATCACTGCTCTCATTCCCCCGGTTATAGAATAGATGCCTGTCACTATGATCAATACGACCCCGGATGTCACCATATCCCAGCCCATTGTCTTATTCAGTAGAAAACTACCGACGTATAAGCTGATGGATAAATTCGTGATGACAAAAACGGTTAGAGTGACGTATGAAATATATATTCCGCTCGCTCGATTAAAACGCCGTTCAAGTAGTTCGGCAATAGTAAAAACATTCACTCTAAAAATGACAGGCATCAAAACCCAAATAGAAATAAGAATTAAAACTGCTGACAATAACTCAAGATAACCGACCAGAAGGCCGTTTCCGATTTTCAATCCAATCATTCCGATAAATTGCTCAATGACAATGTTCGCGATAAATAATGACAGGCCGATTGTTATCCAGCCGAATTTTCTGCCGCCCAAAAAATACTCGGTGCTGTTCCTGTTATACCTGGAATAATAAACTCCAACTGCCAATACAGAGATCATATAAACCAAAATAACAATGTTATCAAAAACACTCCGGGTAATCATCACTGGGAACCTTAGAGTCGTTTCTATCCAAATTTATCACACTCTATAGGTCAAACTCCGTGCCAGCGTTCAGATTATGTTGTACGGTAATTTGAATTTCTGTTTATCTTCTATGCAATGCTTTGTTACAAGAGGGTTAAGAAGATTTTTCTTTCTAAAAAACGTCTGTATGCATTTAAGGCAGGCTATAAGGAAGTTATCAAAAAAGATAATTAAAGATTATCAATAATAATAATCCCGATTATTAAATTTATCAGAATCAGTCATCCAAGGATTGATCACTTTAACCCGAGTTCTTTACAAATACGATGAAAATTGGGCGGCGCGAAACCAAGCTTCTCCGCGGCTTCGGCATCGGTGCTGCAATTATTCCGCACATATTCTACATATTGTCTGCGAAATTCCACTTCAACCTGTTTTAGAGGCTGAATTCGATTCATACTAAAACCGGACATGGATATCAGATCACCGCGACCCCGATCATCCATTTCAATACTGCTTTGAATCAATTCTTTGGTTATTACATCCGTACTCAGTAAAACTAAACGATTCATTGTGTTTTTCAGCTGTCTCACATTACCCGGCCAATGGAAACCGGTTAATATTTCCATAGCTTCATTATCAATTTTGGGAATTCTGATTCCCATTTCCCTGCTGTACATATTCAAAAAATGATTTGCCAGAACCGGAATATCACTGATACGGTCACGCAACGCCGGCACCTTGATCCTCAATATATTCAGCCGGTAGTAAAGATCTTCCCGGAATGCTTTTTCTTCAAGCAGCGCTCCTATATCCTTGTTTGTCGCCGCAATTACGCGCACATCCACATGATACACATGTTTACGGCCGATTTTATCAATTTCGCCTTCCTGTAAAACGCGCAGTAATTTGACCTGCGCCGAGGACGGCAATTCTGTAATTTCATCCAAAAATATCGTGCCTTTATCCGCCTGTTCAAACAAACCGGATTTCGCTTCCTTCGCGCCGGTGAATGAGCCTTTTTCAAAACCAAACAGTTCACTTTCAATTAATTCTTTTGGAATCGCGCCACAGTTAACCGTTATAAAATTTTCATACTTCCTTGGACTCAGGTGATGCAGATTACGGGCTACCAATTCCTTTCCTGTACCTGACTCGCCCAGAATCAGTACAGTGGCATTTGGTGCAGCATATTTTTGAATCTTTTCTTGTAATTCCACCATCGGCGCTGAATTACCGATAAGTTTCATGCGACTCATGATTTGATCAATATTATGATCAAGCTTTTTGCGTGACCGGATTTGCTCCAGTTCCATCTGTTTTTTTTCGTAGGCGTTCATAATACTGAGTACAAAGTCTGTGGGCTGGTAAATATAATTTTCAATATCGCCCGGGTATTTGGTACCGAACCAGAAAGCGCCGCTGGATATTAGTTGATTGGCAAAAAAGAGATCCGCCTGATTGATCGTCATTTTTGTGATTACCAGTATCTGAATGGTGGGTTCAATTTTTTTGAGTTCATGGATCAGTTCGTCACCGTACAACCCACCGGATATTTGATAATCCATAACAATAACATCGAAGCTCTTATCACTATTTTTCAGACACTCGATGGCCGCCTTTCCGCTGGAGACGATTTCCATAATATTTATTTTTTGCTCAAATGGTTTTAATGTATTTTTGATGCGCACAACATCAAATTCTTCGTCTTCAATTATCAACAATTTAATTATTTCATCGCGCATCTTCGTCTCCTGTCAAACCGTAATTTTTATTGTAAATACAGCGCCGCCCGTCTCGGAATTTTCGGCGTCAAGCGTCCATCCGCACCATTTCCGGCTGATTTCATACGCCAGGTAACATCCGTAACCGGAATTCTGCCCGCTTTTTTTTGACGTTGTATTTTCCAGGAATATCCTCTTTATACCCTTCTCATCTTCCATAAGCATTTCAGGATCAATTCCTCTGCCGTTATCAGAAATTGTTAAAAAGATCTGTTCCCCGGCGCTTTCTAAAGTTGTTTGAATTTTAATGATTATATCATCGTGTGAATTATGTTCGATACAATTCTGAATCAAAGGTTCAATAATTTCCCAAACCACATATTCGTTAAAAGGAATATTTGGCAGGTTTTCTTCCAGAACAAGATCAAACTTAGGCTCTGCTCCCAGACGATACGATCGCAGGAATATGTTACGCACAATAAAGCGCACCACATCATTGAGTTTTGTCTGAAAGGCGGGATTTCGAATGACATTGATAGGTGGTTCATAGGATTTCATATCATAAATTACACGCGAAACAAAATTCGCGTATTTAATTATTTTTTCCTGCAAACCTTTAATATTATCCGTGTTAAGCGATCGGATATCCATTTTGATAAAGCCCATTATTTTCTCGGCTTTATGATGCGCGTGATATATTCGTTTTGTAAACAATGCTTCCTTTTCATGTTCAATCTGCTGTTTGATCTGTATCTGGCGTTCATTAAAAAGAAGCTGCTGGGCGGTGTCGCGTTCGGTGAGCATGTACGAGCTCATATAAAAATTTGCCAGCAATGTCAGAAGAATCAAAGCCGAGAAAATCGCTCCGGCTTCTCCGGAAACCGAGCTGATTTCGGTTGTGATATTACTAAAATCCGGTGAAATTTTCATAAATACCGCGCCGGTAAATTCTCCCAGGGGACCAAAGGGTACAAAAACATTAAATTGTTGCTGATCATCAAGGAAACTGACAATCTTTTCGTTTTTGAAGAACTCTTCCTTGTGAGCGGCATAGTAATTTATGTCATTTTGATATTCTTCATTGACCGCCGTCGTGCTAAACTCTTTTTCAAAGAAAAAATTATAAAGAGTATTACCGTCGTCTATCGCGTAAACTTTGTCATCTTTACTGAGGATTAAACACAAATTGCTTACATTTTCCTTGAGCGTTTGCTGGTATAAAATGATATTAAACTCCCGAATCGTCACTTTTCTGCTTTCCCTTGTATGGCTTACACTCAATTCATGTTCCTATAACAATTCCAGTGACATGGCGGTAACATCAGCAATATTCTCCGCTGAATCTATACGAGACAGGTCCATTGTTTTGGTAATTAAATTATTGGCAAAAGTTGTATTGATATATGAAAGCAGTGTCTGAAATAATAAGAGGATCGCGAACAGGATTATCAAATGCCGTACCTGGAAATGGTAATTGGTAACCTTATTAAATATTTTCATTTTTCAAATCCCTAAAAATTGTAATCTTTAGTTTTGTCAAAGGAAATCTGAGCGTTAATTTCCTGTTCGGCCGAACGTAAGGCTTCTTCCGGACTCAATTCCTTATTTATAGCCCTGTAAAGATATCCTGATAATATGGTTGATAATTTTGTGTATTCGGGATGAGCGGGTCGATATATTCCCTGTTCAATCAGTTTTCTGAAATATGTTAAATGAATATTGTTTTCAGTAAACAGGGTGTCATCGTAAACACTTTTTAAAACCGGCAGGAATCCGGCAGTTTCGTAAAGAATCTTTTGAGCTTCATCCGATAAAATATATTTCAGGAACAACACCGCTTCTTCGACTTTACCGGAATTTTCTGAAATCATCAAGTTCCACCCGCCAAGCGCCGAAACCGGATCATTTCCATCCAGTCGCGGCAAAGATGCCACACCGAGAAGCCCGGCCTTTTCTTTGCCGCCCGGAAAATTGGATGCCTCGCGCAACAATCCCGGCCAACCACGGAAGAATACGGCATCATTCTTAAAAGCGTACGCATAACTTAAATTCTCATTAAAGGAAGTCACTTCAGGCGGCGAAAGTCCGTATTTATTTACAAGTTTAACCAGCAGCGAACAGCTTTGGATAAGCTCCGGCTGTTGCAGACTTATAGAATCCCCGGTTATAAACCTACCCAGTCCCGAACCGCTGATTTCCATAAATTGCAGCACAAGTCCCTCATAATTTTCTCCCTGAAAAACATAAAACGGATTAGATGTTTTTAATTTCCGTTTCAGGCCGATGAATTCATCCCAGGTAATTGAGTTTTTTAGACTTTGTTCTGTCTCCAGGGGATTATTGAATTTATTCAGTAAATCCTTCCGGTAGTACATCACCCCAATATCGATATGAAGAGGGATTCCGACCAATACACGTTCATCATAACATGTTTTAAGCGCGACGGGAATAATGCGATCGATTTCTTTTCTGGAAAAGTATCGCGACAATGGTTTTGCCCATTTTGCAAAACGGGATACCCAGATTTGATCTACGGTAAAGATATCAATCCGGTTATTACTGTTCCGCAGAGTTCTGGCGATTAATTCCTTGCGTTCATTGGTAGAAAATTTACTAAAGGGAATATCGATTGGGATCACTTTTACGCGGTCCGAATAATTATTGTTAAATTGGTCGATTATTTTCTCATGGGCCGGAGTAATATTGTCAGCGAAATAAATGACAACGGGTTCATTTATCTTACTAAACGCGCCCAGCGGAATCATATAAAATATCAGCGAGAGTAAAATGGCGATGATAAACATGACAATCACCAGATTGTATTTGGCCGTAAAGGAGCCGGGATGG
>JBFXGD010000201.1:0-5777 GCA_050178385.1 Calditrichaceae bacterium | reverse complement strand
CATCCAATCCTCCTTATATCGCGATGGATGAAATCAGTTCGCTTCAGAATGAAGTAAGAGAACATGAACCATTAACAGCTTTGACCGATCAAGGTGACGGTTTATCGTTCTACAGAAGAATTATATCTCTCCTGGCGGATGACAGTGCACCCCGCTGCGATTACGCGTTTTTTGAAATGACGGGATCACAGCCGGAAAAGGTTATTCAAATTGCAAAAACTTACACTTTCAAAACAATTGAAATTATAAATGATCTAAACCAGATACCGCGTGTTCTAAAAATAAAGGTTGTCTGATGAAAAAATACGCATCAAAAAAAATCCAATCGGCTATCGTATCATTGCTCAAAGAGTCCCCCGGTGTCCCCGTACCCAAAAAACACATAAGCCAGGCGCTTGGCATCCATAAAAAAGATTATTATATGTTTGAAAGTAGTATTCAGGCGCTGCTCTCTGAGGGACGAATCATTCATGTCAGAGACAAACAATACGCCTATCCGCAGCAGGCGCAGGAACTCATCGGTGAGATCAGAACGACGAGGGGCGGCTTTGGATTTGTGGCCGTTGATGGACAGGACGTTGACATATTTGTCGCCCAGCAGAATCTGAACACCGCTTTTGATCGTGACCGGGTGGAAGTCCGTCTTTACGCTGCTTCCCGGGGCAAAAGACTCGAAGGTTATGTCACGCGAATCATCGAACGATTCCGAAAAAAGATTGTCGGGACCTACCACAAAACCGAATATTACAGTTTTGTGACGCCGGATGAACGCAAAATCTATCGCGACATTTTAATCCCGGAAGAAAAAGCCATGAACGCGCTGGACGGTCAGAAAGTCCTGGCCACTTTTGATCGCTGGGAAAGTGATCAGCATAATCCTGAGGGCACGATTACAGAAATACTTGGAAATCCCGATGATCCCGGCGTTGATGTTATATCTGTCGCCTACTCTTATAACCTGGCAATAAATTTTACCAAGGATATAGAGCAATCCGTAAAACATATATCATCCGACATCCGCCCCGAGGAATACGCGGGAAGACTCGACTTACGTGACCTGACATGTTTTACTATTGATCCAATAGACGCGCGTGACTTTGATGACGCCGTATCGATTGAATATTCTCCCGAAGGAAATTGGACATTAGGAGTACACATTGCCGATGTCAGTCATTATGTTGAAGAAAACTCTGCCGTTGACAAGGAGGCTATGGAGCGGGCGACCAGCGTTTACCTGGTTGACAGAGTGATCCCCATGCTGCCGGAGAGACTTTCAAACGATCTGTGCAGCCTGAAACCGAATGTGGACAGGCTCGCATATTCATGTTTCATGGAACTGGATTCCAATCTCGATGTGGTTAAATATAACATTACGCCATCCATCATACACAGCAAACGGCGATTCACCTATGAAGAAATTCAGGCGATCATAGACAATGAGACCGAAGACGCGCTTGCCGGTGACGTCCGGAAAATGCAGGAATTAAGCAAAGCCCTCACACGGAAAAGATTTGAAAAGGGTGGAATCGACTTTGAGACGCCTGAGGTCCGTTTTGTACTTGACGAAAAAGGACAGCCCGTCGAAATCATACCCAAAAAACGACTCGACAGCCATCGGTTAGTGGAAGAATTTATGTTGATGGCAAATCAGGTGGTTGCCAGACATATCAGAAATATCAGTCCGCGAAAATCTGATCTCCTTCCTTTTCTCTACAGGATACATGAAAAACCCGATGAAGAAAAGATGGCGAAATTTTTTGACTTCCTGCATGCTTTGGGTGTCGCTGTTAAACCTGTAAAAAAGATCACATCAAAATTTTTCCAGCAGGTTATTGAATCAATAAAAGGAACGAAAGAGGAAATAATTATTGAGCAGGTTGCGCTCCGGTCAATGATGAAAGCCATATATTCTGACAAGAATATCGGCCATTTTGGACTCGGTTTTGATGACTACACCCATTTTACGTCTCCGATCAGGCGATATCCTGACTTAACCGTTCACCGGCTGCTGAAACATTATGAAAAATCATCCGTTCCTCCGGAAAAAGGCGTTCGCAATAAGCTGAGAAAGATTGCCGCACAGTCTTCTAAAATGGAGCGTCTGGCCATGGAAGCGGAACGCGAATCGATTAAGCTGAAACAGGCGGAATATATAAGCCGTTATGTGGGAGAAACATATAAAGCCTTTGTATCCGGTGTTATGTCCTTTGGTATTTTTGTGGAGCTGGAAGACTCATTGATCGAAGGGCTGGTACAGATCTCCAACATGGTTGATGATTTCTATATTTATGATGAAAAGACATATTCCATGACGGGAAGAGACACCGGCCGCCGGATAAACCTTGGAGACGAGGTCACCGTACGCGTCCTCTCCGTTGACCTGGAGAAAAAAGAAATTGAATTCACTTTTCTGGAAAATGAGGATACTAAAAACCGGAAATCTAATTCAAAACCGACCAAAAAAGTCAACGAAGAACAACGCCCCCGAAACAGGAAGAGACGCAGACGGTCATAATATTATGGCGATTTTCAATGCCTGATTGTCTTATTCACTAAGAATCAGGCATTTTTTTTCTCAATTTTTTTCTAAAATCCTTATATTAGGTCGATTTATTTATCCTGATTCATTTTTCCCTGATCTTTCCCGGGAAAATGACGTATGTTTAATTTGAAAACTTTAAATAATGTATGAATAAGCCAGTGAATCATTTAGACAAAATCAGCTTTCTCCATTTTCTTGCGCCAATAATGGTTTTGATTACCGTTATGTTTTCGGTAGAGGCAAGAATTCTGCATGCCCGGGAAGTAGTTATCGAAGCTGATTCATTGATTCAAAAGTCCACCGCGGATACTGTCAAATCGGCTAAACCAAAAGACGGACAGCTAGAAGGGCCGATCAGATATTGGGCAGATCAAATTGATCTGAGCTACAATGACAATACAATTTATCTCCATGGCAACGCGAAAATCGAATATCAGGACATGACACTGACAGCAGCGTTCATCAAAGTTGATCGCGGCATTAATACCTTATATTCAAACGGAATTCTCGATTCAGTCGGCGCTGACGGGTTTGAGTACTATTCGGGTACTCCTGTTTTTTCCGAAAAAGGCACCGAACCGATGGAAGGTAATTTTATTGAGTATAATTTTAATACCAAACGGGGTAAAATTTCACAGGGTAAAACAAAGATGGATCCCGGTTATTACAAAGGGAATCAGATAAATAAAATTTCTGATAAAACCCTTTTAGTGAAAACCGGATATTTTACGACCTGCGATAACATAGATCATCCCCATTTCTATTTTAAAAGTTCAAAGATGCGGGTTCAGACAAAAGATAAGGTTGTCGCGAAACCGATCTACTTTTATATTGCCGATGTACCGATCATGGCCTTTCCCTTTGGAATATTTCCAAATAAAGGAGGGCGGCATTCAGGCCTGGTAGTGCCTTCATACGGCGAGAGCCAGGCAGGAGGCCGGTATTTAAGAGGCATCGGTTATTACTGGGCTCCAAACGACTATTTTGACGGTACATTTCTTACTGATTATTACGACAGGCTTGGCTTTACCTTTCGCGGAGATTTTCGTTATACATTGCGATACTACCTCAACGGAAATCTTTCCACCGAGTATTATCCAAAAGACCCGAGCAGCGGCCAGCGACAGGAACGTTGGCGTATCCGGTTCAATCACAGTCAGACCATCAACCCGACTCTGAGTATATCAGGTTCCGGAAGTTTTCAGAGCGATAAAAGTTTTTCGCAGGATCTTTCACCAAATGTCAACGACCGCCTGAATCAGAATATCAGCTCAAATCTCTCGGTTAGAAAAAGCTGGAAGGGCACCAAAAACAGTATGACCCTGAGCATGAGCCAAACAGAAAACCTGCAGACGGAAAGACTGGATTATACCCTGCCCAGCCTTTCTTTTAATCATTCGCAAAGCAGCATTTTCGAATCTGTGACGGGAAAAAGCCTGGGAAGCAAACGAACCTGGTATCAAAATATTTATTATTCTTACAGCGGTAATCTTCTGCATAAAGGATCACATGTCCCTCTTAATGACAGCCTGGAAACCTTTGATGACACGCAAAAGTCCGGCGTTCGTCATCAGTTTAATTTCACATCCCCGCAGAAAGTATTGAAATATTTTAATTTGACCCCCTCGCTCAATTACACGGAAGACTGGGTTAACGAGGTCACCGAAGCAGAGGTGGATGAGGATACAAACCAGATCATCCAAAGACAGGAATCGCAATTCGCGGCAAGGCGTACATTTACATCCAGCCTGGGGGTAAAAACTACCATGTACGGCTTGTTTGAACCAAATATCGGAGATCTTAAGGCCATCCGGCACAAAATGGACCCATCGATAAGTATGAGCTATACGCCCGATTTTTCAAGTCCATATTACGGATACTATGACACGGTCACTGATACCAATGGCGTAGAATATAAAATCGACCGGTTTAAAAATTCGGCGTTTGGCGGCACTTCTCAAAGTGAATCGAGAAGAATGAATATCCAGTTGGCGAACTTGTTTCAGGCCAAATTAATTAATGACGAGGGTAAGGAAAGTAAGATTGATTTGTTCACTCTTAATTTTTCGACGGCCTATGATTTCAAAAAGGACAGCCTGAACTGGAGTAATTTATCCACTAGTTTCAGGGCAAAAATTTTGAATAATAATTTGACCGTGAGCGCTTCACACACATTCTATAAAGCGGGAAGAACAGGAACCGGGTATCGTGACGAATATATCTTTTCTGACGGGAACTTCTTTCCCCGTCTTCTTTCTCTTTCCGCGTCTTACGGCTACAGTCTGAGCAATAAAAGCTTTGCCAAAGACAAATCGGATGACGGCCCGGCCAGCAGAAGGAAATCTGCCCAAAACAATTCGCAGCATGAATCTGATCAGCAGACCGAAAATCAGAATGAGGGAATTCTGGAGAGTAAATTTATCGAACAGGATGTCGAAGACTACATGGAGGAAACAAAAAAGCTTTCAATTCCCTGGACCACATCTCTCACTATGAACTATTCCTATAATCGATCGGATATCAATAATCCTGTGGAACGCATTGATCTTTCCGCGAGAGCGGGGTTGCAGTTGACAAAAAACTGGAAAATAAGCTGGAACGCGCGGTTCGACCTGACGAATCACGATATCACCACACAGAATTTCAGCATTTACCGTGATCTGCACTGCTGGGAGATGTCATTTGACTGGCAGCCGCTGAGAGATTATTATAGTTTCCAGATTAACATTAAATCTTCGGTGTTAAAAGATATTAAGGTTACCAAACATCCAAGCGGAAGCACTTATCTGACGAATTATTAATTCGGTATTTTGAAATCATCCCGGGCGCGCATAAAGATCATGCCAATTCTGGATTTTGAGTTTGAAAGATCTTCCACAACTTCTTCAAATTTTTGATCGATGACTTCAGATGTTTCTTTCCGGCTGCTCCCGTGCCTGAAAATGATATTTCCCCATTCATTCTTTATAATGATACCCATGTGGGCCGATACCACTCCCGGATAGGTCGTTACGATGGAAACGATCTCCCCGCCCCGGAAACGATTTTTCACCTTCAGCAAATCTTCAGTCGGCACATATTTCACATTTATGGTCTGAACAGCAACCGGCTTCTCAAATTTATTATTCTCTACACCGTTGTTCAGGTAAAATGTCTGTCTGTCGATTTGCTTCACCAGATCTCTCGTGTACCCCCTGCCTATTTCATCGGTTACATCCCGGAGCAGCCAGCTGTT
>JBFXGD010000200.1:0-5786 GCA_050178385.1 Calditrichaceae bacterium | reverse complement strand
GCGGAAAAAATGCATGATGCCGCCGGTGGATCATAGTGATTTTGCCCGGCTTTCGTCAGCGGGGTTCCGGTATGCAGGTCCAGCGATAAATCTGTGCAGCCGAATTCATTCAGATGATTATCGGGCCGGGTTATTGCAGCGTCTTCCTCGTCGTTTTGAGGGTGGACGCAGTCTTGGCAATCATCTCTTTCAATCGCCACATGCCCGTCTTCACCGAAACAAATCACCAGTTCAGGAAGAGCAATCTGGAACAAACTGGTTTGAACAAGAATAAGCAGGCCCAACCAGATTTGCAGTATCATTTTTGTCAGTTTCATTCAGGATAAACTTCCTGTTTTTGACCGCTAAAACCGGCCATTTCAGATTTATTACTCATCTAGTTCCGCACTCGGGAATAACGGTAGCATCCACATATTTTAAATACGCCGATTAAATAAATATTATTACAATATTAAATGAATCAACCGGATGGAATTTATCAAAATTTGATGGCAAACTCAAGAAATTATTGATCAATGCCGATGCGGCGAATTAAGAATGATCTTTTCGCAAATCTGATGAAAATATCTTGATATCTTATCATCATGAGGAACTGTATAGAGTATAGAAAGGGCAAACATTTTTAAGCAATCGGACATAGACGGGTGGATATTGCGGACTTCCAATAAAAATCCGATAGATTTTTCAAAAAACACGCTCCGGGAAACGTAAACCAACATTTCCGCGGCCGGGGGGGACCGCAAACCGGAGCGCGAAAACGCGCTATTAAAAGTAACGTAATTTATACTTAATTGTGCCCCAATTAATGCACTGATTACGCTGTGTACCGATATTAAAACCGCAATTAATATAAGGATAAATATTTAAGATTCAAGTCATGCTTTGTGGTAGGTCAAATTTTTTCGCCGATAAGGCGCTATGCCGGCGTTAGCTATTTTCTCTTGAAATATCATCATATATTTTTAAATTATTACGTTATCAGCTCTATGAAGTCCGGTTAAGTTCGTATAAGAATCTCTTTATTAAAAAATAAATTCACGGAAGCACCGATTCAGAATAAAACAGCGATAAATCCATTCACTGGTATAGGAAGTCACGGTTTAAACTGGTTTTCATGAATACATGTATAAATCCTTACGCCTCTCAAAAGCATGATTAATGGATACGATGCGCGTCTCAGAGTTATTTCATGCTGGTCAGAGCATAGAATGATGCAGAACATTTGAGTCTATTTCAGCGGAATAAAATATTTTCTCAGTGAGATAATATTTTTTCTCACCGGGATATGATATTTTTTCGGCAAGTTAATTTTTTTTCCCGACGAGATAATTTTATATGACCAGTATCATATATCCGGGTTACCCGCATCTTTCTGCCGGGAAATGCGCATCTAAAAAAACTATTATAAGGATGAAAGGACAAAACTATGGCAATGACAGATGTAAACTCTCAGTTACCACGGATCAAACTTAAAAAGCCGGTGGAGCAAAGAGACCTAATCAGGTTTATCGTTGGCTCGTCCGGATTGGTGGCCAGTGATATCGTGGCAATGATTTATCAGTTGCGGGATTGTCTTCTCCACTATCTGGAAGATGGCGTACCGCTCAGGCTTGAAGGAATCGGTATCTTTACACCAACCATCAAACTGGACGGCACCATTCAGATCAGGTTCAGAGCAGATAAAAGCCTTGTCAGAGAGCTGAATCAGCAAAATTATCTAAAGAAAAGGATCATCAACCGTAAGAACATCGGTAAATCACTGAAAGAGCTTGAGGAACTCGTCAATATGAATTCAACAGATTGACCTGATGCGCAATCTTCATTAAATTAGGCTGAAAGTTACTCATCATTTTAGTTATTCCTGTAGCCTCCTTTTAAAGAGGATCTTGTTAAATTTTAATCATCCAGTTTGATTGAACAGGGTAAAAATGTTTGAGGTGATCCATGATTTTTTAGCGAGGAAAAGCTATGCGTACCTGGATGTATTGGGAGAACAAAAAAGGAACGTCCAAACCGGAATACCTGAATCTGTGTTTAGAAACAATCCGACATAACAAAGGAAATACGGAAATTGTTCTGCTGGATGAAAAATCCGTTCAGGATTATATTACAATCCCCGATATCATTCAAAAAACAGATAAATTGGCGCATAAAGCCGACTATATCCGGGCGCGTCTGCTCTATGAATATGGGGGTATCTGGCTCGACAGTGATGCCATCCTGTTAAAAAGTATTTCGGACGCCGTGGATCCATTTATTGACAAATATGATTTCGTTGGCTGCGGCAAAGAAAAAGGACATCCATCCATCTGGTTTATGGCATCCCGGAAAGGGAGTCCGCTCATCGGTCAATGGATTGAAAAAATGGATAAGGCCATCTACGACTCTGTTAAAAGATCATTTTCGCTGCGTCATCTGAAATTTCAGTACACCTACCCCTGGTCAGGTATCGGTTATGATATCCTCTGGCCTTTTTCGGAAAATTATCCTTATTATCATCATCCGTTTAAAACATTCGCCCCGCTTGAATGGAATGAATGGGAAACCTTTTTTTCAACAGAAAAATATCCTTCGGATTATATAGACGATTCCACCATTGGCGTGATGCTCTACAATAAAATGATGCATGACAGACTAAAAACGATGTCGTATAAAGAATTAATCAGGGGAGATTTTTTACTGTCGCGTCTGTTCAGATACGCGCTGAGGGAGAAGTAAGAAGTAAGAAGTAGGAAGTAGGAATTTTAAGAAAAAAGATAAAAGATGAAGAACGGTCTGAACTCAGATTAAAATGATTAAATGATGTGGATGATTAAGAAATGGGAAATCAGAGCAATCATCTAATCAAACGAATCAGGGTTCAGACAAAGAAGTAAGAATTTTAAGATAGTTAAGAGTTTGGAGTTCGTTTCTAGCTGATTCAATACAGTTCTTGCACCACACCGGGCCTTTCAAAAAAATCGGTAGAAATTCCGGTAAGCGGAACGGCCGAAATTCTTACTGTCTGAGTCTCGACTCGTCGGGACGAGTTTAAGATTTTCAGTGCAGCGAGCCGTTTAATTTCCCGATTTTTTTGGACAGCCTTGATCTTTTGGTTCTTTTCCATCAAGGGAAAAGAACAGAAAGAACGATAATTAGGAAGTAAGAAGGACAAGAAAAAAGAATAAGAGTGTTCTGAACTCAGATTAAAATGATTAAATGATGACCATGATTAAGTATTTGGAAATCAGAACAATCATTTAATCAGACGAATCATAGTTCAGACAAAGAAGTAAGAAGTAAGAATTGATAAGCGTTAAAGGTTAAGAGTGTAAGAGTTAAGAGTCCGGATCCATATCGTTTAATGCAAATTACACCGATCCAACGAGCCAGATGTCAAAAACACACCATTTCAATTCAAGATTTGAAAACCATAATAAAACAGCTCATTAACAGTCGAAAAGGCTTAGAATTACACACATTTATTACTCATTCTATTTCTCAGATTGAATTTCGATATCATCAAAATGATTTAAATTGCCTGTATACAGATCAATCACCAATGGAAATATGCCACATGCAAAATCAAGAGCAGCCCAGCCAAGTCCGATTTTTGGGTATAATACGATGTTTTTAGAATTATTTTCTGTGTTCACGGTGAGCTTATGGACTTCATTTGATCTTAATTCGAGATACGGGTAGGATAATATATGGTGAAAATACGAATCAGAAGTATCTGCCACTCCTGTTTCTATTTTACTATAAACAAACTTAACTGTGTCTGTTTTAACTACCGCCTGCGAAACCAATAATTTTTCACCGTCGGAATTGTATATCTCGATATTATCTGATGTTTTTATGGATACTTTGTCCTTATATCCCTTGAGTACGGTTGCGCAATTTAAGATTAAAAAGCCTGTTATAATCAGAAGAAGAATGGTACTTTTTTTAATATCCATTTTCTCAACTCCTTTGTAAAATTCATTGTGATTTTTCTGTATCAAAGTGCATTTGAATTTTATCTGTAGCGAAATACGATCCAGAATCGATTGCTTCTTTTATCGTGTTATATTTTTTGCTGCGTCTCATGAATATTTCGAAAGCCGGATCATTATCTTCTGCAATCTGATCCACGTACCGGTTAAACATTCATTTTCGTTTATTAACAGTCAAACACAAAAACTAAATACCAAAATGCCTAAAAGTAGTTATGCAAGGCAGCAACAGGCAGGATTAAAAAATACTATACAATTTGACTTATAAAATTATAAAAATAATTTCTCTAAAAATCAATGAATATTTAAGATTATACCACATGCGGTTGGGAGTAGGAAGTAAGGATTTTAAGAAAAAAGATAAAAGATAAAAGATAAAAGAAAAAAGAATAAGAGCTGGCTGAAACCAGATCAAAATGATCAGATGATGAGCATAATATGGAAACTGGAAATCAGAGTAATCATTTAATCAGGCGAATCATAGTTCAGACAAAGAAGTAGGAAGTAAGAATTGAAGAGCGTTAAGAGTTTGGGTTCGGTTCCAACTGATTCAATACAACTGACTCTCCTTTCAATTCCATGCATTAATCCTCCTCTATTGCAATAAATAAGCATTGTTTGTAGTTTTTACTAATCTTGATAACTCATCAGGAGGAGAAATGCGCAAAGTCTTTTTTACAATTTTTTTGATTTTCATTCTTTCCGTGTCGTCATTTTCTTTCGAAACGATTACTTTTAAATCGACTGACGGTTTGCCGGTTACCGCCGATGTCTATATGGAGCATAATAAATCCGCTCCGTTTATTCTTCTTTTTCACCGTGCCAGATGGAGCCGGGGCGAATATCGTGATATTGCCCTTAAACTGAATCAGATAGGATTTAATTGTATGGCGGTCGATTTGCGTTCGGGCAAGGATGTTAACGAAGTGCCAAATGAAACGGCGAAACGGGCGGTTCAGACCGGACTCGAAAACAATTATCTTGCCGCTTTCGCCGATATGGAATCATCCTTAAAATACGCGGACAACAAACTGGCTGAAGGTAAGCTGCTTATCTGGGGCAGCTCCTATTCCGCGGCGCTGTGTTTCGTTCTGGCGGATACGCATTCAACAGATGTGGACGGATTGCTGGCCTTCGCTCCGGGAGAATATTTCGCGAATTTGGGCAAAAGCCGGACATTTGTAAGAGATCATGCCAGAAAAGTCAGATGTCCTGTATTTATCACTTCGGCAAAATCCGAGCAAAAAAACTGGCAGGATATTTATGACGCGGTTCCGGTTAAACGCAAATCTTTTTTTGTTCCCGAAACGGAAGGCGTTCACGGCTCAGAAGCATTATGGAAATCAACTAAAGAGCATAAATATTACTGGCAGGCAGTCGAAAATTTTCTGAGACCATTTCTGAAAAAATAATTTTAGACAAGTAAAAGGCGCATATGAATATTCGGTCTGTTATCCTGATTCTTCTATCCTTCTCCCTCTCTTATTCCACCGAATCCGGCTGGTTTGAAGTGAGCGGGCAATATGCCACCGTTGAATATACCCCTGAGAATGAAATCATTGCCGATTCATTACTCCTTATGGCCGATAAAGCCATTCCAGGTTTATGCGCGCTTCACGGTCTGCCGCTCTCGTCATTTGACAGAAAAAAAGCAAGAATTATCCTGACAGACGCGCCTGATTTCTCCAATGGTTACGCTGTGGGAAAGGATGTGGTCATCTTTGCCACATCGTCCATGTACATTCAAACCTGGACCGGTTCAGATCTATGGTATGGCCAGGTTTTGAAACACGAGCTGGCGCATCATATCAC
>JBFXGD010000199.1:0-5844 GCA_050178385.1 Calditrichaceae bacterium | reverse complement strand
AACGCCGCCGAAGCTATTGAGGGGAAAGGCCAGATTACTATCCAGACCTCATTGGGAGATGATGTTAAAATTATGGTAGCAGATACAGGCATCGGCATCCCCGAAGACCGGCTTGCCACCATTTTCCGACCGTTCTTTTCTATGAAAAATGATGGACACGGGCTGGGTCTGGCCATGGTGAAAAAGGCGGTTATCGCGCACCGCGGCAAAATAGACGTTGAGAGCAAAAAAGGGGAAGGATCGGTGTTTACCATCAGTCTTCCGAAGTACCCGTGAGGGGGAGGAAGTGGGAAGTAGGAAGTAGGAAGTAGGAAGTAAGAAGTAGAGACGCATGATCATGCGTCTTGTGTTGAATCAGCAGCGGTGTGATATTCTTGTTTAAGAAAAAAGATAAAAGATAAAAGATAAAAGAAAAAAGAGAAGAGGGTTTTTTCTGCGCGGGGTACAAGAGCGGACAAGCAAGATGACCTACGGAATGACATGTGGGTGTCAAGGAAGTTTTTCCTGATCAAGGCAACAACCCATGGTTGTCATGCAGGAGGCATCCTCTTCCGGCCTGGGAAGTAAGAAGTAAGAAGTAGAAAGTAAGAAGTTGGAAGTAGAGACGCATGATCATGCGTCTTGTGTTGAATCAGCAGCGGTGTGATGTTTGTGATTAAGAGAAGAGATAAAAGAAAAAAGAGGTTAGGATAGCGAGGGTGTAAAAATATTTGGGAATTTGATGTGCAATTTCCATATTTTATACCATTAAATATATAGCTAACAGGAATAATAGAAATGTATCGCATACTTATCGCGGATGATGAAGTTTCAATGCTCAAAGGAATTGAGTTCAATCTTCAGGAAAATCCTGAATACGAGGTTTTTACCGCCTCAAACCGGGATGAAGCATTTAAGATTCTGGCGGCGCACGAAATTGATCTGGTAGTTTCCGACTTGATGATGCCGGATATTGAAGACGGTATTTCGGTGATGCGGGAAGCAAGATCCCAGTGGTATAATCCGGTCATTCTCGCCATGACGGCATTTGACACGGTTGATAATGCCGTAAAGGCAATGAAAGCCGGCGCCGATGATTTTATTCCAAAAGGATTTGGTCTCGCTGAACTTAGTTACCGTATCGAAAGCATGCTTAAAAAAAAAATTCAAATAACTCAGCTTTCGACAGAAAATCAGATTCTTAAAGAAACAATCCAGAAACAGTACAGCGATTACAACATCATCGGTAAATCAAAGCAGATGAATGATGTCGTTAAGCGTCTGCAGAAAGTGGCCGGTGATGCCACCGTCACCTGCCTTATTCACGGTGAAAGCGGCACGGGCAAGGAGCTGATCGCACGGACCATCCATGCGAACAGTGTCCGAAAAAATGCCCCCTTTGTGCCGGTTAACTGCGCCGCGATTCCTGAACATCTAATTGAAAGCGAATTGTTCGGGCATGAAAAGGGTTCTTTTACCGGCGCCTATTCATCGAAACAGGGCAAATTTGAACTGGCGGGTGAAGGCATCATTTTTCTTGATGAGATCGGTGAACTGCCGCTTCCGCTGCAGGTGCGCTTGCTTAGGGTGCTTGAAGAGCGCAGTTTTTACAGAATAGGCGGGAAAAATCCGATCGATGTGAATGTAATGATCCTTTCAGCCACCAATCAGGATCTGGCAAAATTGGTTGAGGCCGGGAAGTTCAGAGAAGATTTATATTTCAGACTTAACGTGACAAAGATAACCATCGCCCCGCTCAGGGAAAGAAAACAGGATATAAGACTTCTGGCCCAGTTTTTTCTTGAAAAATTCAACAGCGAGAGAAGAAAGAAATTAAAATTTTCGGAAGAAGCGCTTTTGATGCTCGAGGCGTATGAATTTCCCGGAAATGTCAGGGAGCTTCGAAATATCATCGAGGACGCCTTTGTCTTCTGTGAAGGGCAGGTTATCGGCCCGCATAACCTCTCATTAAGGCAACTGACAAAAACGAATCCGGACTCCGCTTCATCTGAAGAAGGTGAATCCCTGGATATGGAACTTTTGAACCTGCGCCATAGCGAGGCGGTTGAGAGATTCGAAAAGCAGTATTTTATAAACATTCTGCAGAAAACTTTCTGGAATCTGGGTGACGCGGCTAATAAGGCAGGTATGAGCCGGGAATGGCTGAGCATAAAAATTAGACGTCTCAAAATAAAAAGAATATGAACGATACTTCATATAATGTGAACGATCGTTCATATAATGTGAACGATACTTCATATTGAGATTTTTCCTCAATTACCCTCCAATCAGATTGACTATCCCTGTAAACTCTTAAAAATCAACCATTAAACGCATGTTGTATTTAAAATATCGATCATTTTTATTAGTTGGTACGGTAATTGTATTATTTATTTATAAAAACATAGGAGTTGACATGATTAAAATTTTAATTGTTGAAGATGAAAGATCCATTCGTCAGGCGCTTCGGTTTGAGCTCGAAGACGAAGGATATGAAGTTGTTTACGCGACCGATTATCATGAAGCGGTCAGCGCGTTCCGCGCGTTTAACTTTGATCTTGTATTGGCCGATCTGTTTTTGACACGCGGGGACGGAATTCAGCTGATGGATCTGGTCAAAAAAAGCGAAAAAGAGATTCCATTTATCGCGATTACGGCATTCCCGGAATCTGACCTTGCCATGCAGGCGAAATATATACTCAAGGATCGATTCTTTGAGAAACCGTTCTATGTACCGGCTCTCAAAGACAAGGTTAATCAACTGCTGAATATCGGACGCCCCGCATCGATCGCGGTCTGATGTATATGGAAATTTAATCAGATAATAATTAACTGAAGATGTTCACATTGTACCAGGTAAGTTTAATTCACTGAGATTCAGAACAGATTAATATGATCAAGAAGGCGGGCTCCATGGCTGATGGCAAAATGGATTTTACACCAAAAACCTTGAGTGAAGCCACTGCGGAAATTAACCGGCTCAGAAAAGAAAAAAATTCTATGGGCCGGATTATCAACAGAGCCGAGACAGGGTTAAAGGCCCTGTATGAAAAATTAGAGAAATCCGGTTCTGATTGCGATATCTCACAAGAACTCTCCGATCTCTCCCGCATTTACAGATCGGTTAAGAAGAGTAAAGAGAATCACGATTCTGAAACAGCCCGGGGTGGAGCGGATTTTGAGCTGCTGTTCAACCGGATTACCGACAGCGCCGCGTTTTATGAACTGATCATTGACGAATCCGGCAAAGCGATCGATTATACGATCATTGATGTAAATCCGGCCTATGAATCCGTTTTTGGACAACGAAAAGAAGAAGTAACGGGTATTCCCGCCAGTAATTTGTTCAAGCTGGGGCACGCGCCGTATGTTGAAAAATTCGCCGAGGTCACCGAGACGGGAACCCCGGCTTATTTTGAAACATACTTTTTTACATTGAGAAAACATTTTAGCATAACTGTTCTTCCTCAGGGGGCCTCCACTTTTGCCGCTGTTTTCCATGACATTACAATGATAAAAGAGATGGATTCGGAGTTAAAGAATACCAGGCAGATGCTCGACGCCATCATCAAAAACACTCCCGATATCATCTACAGACTGGATCATGAAGGGAATATTACATTTATCAATGATGCCGTCAGGTATTGCGGATACGATTCAAATGAATTGATTGGCAAGAGTATTCTTGAGCTCGTTCATCCGGACGACCGGGAAAAAGCATTCTATCATGTGAAAGAGCGGCGTACAGGCGAAAGAAGCACAAAGGACTTTGAAGTCCGCTTATTCTCAAGATGCGGGGATCAGGAGCGAATGCTTCCGAGGCCTGATCCTGTTTTTCTGCTGAACGCGGAAGGACTGTACACGACGAGAAATCCTGAAAAAAGGGGATTTAAAGGAACACAGGGAATTGCCCGTAATATCACTTTCAAAAAGATTACCGAATTAAAATTAAAGGAAACAAATCAGACGCTGAATGCATTGTTCGACGCCTCACCTTTAGCTATCATTTCGATCGATTCAGCCGGTTATGTCAAGCGATGGAATCCGGCCGCCGAACGGATATTCGGGTGGACAGAATCTGAAGTGATCGGGAAAAAAAATCCATTGGGACAGAATCCCGACGATCCAAAATTTGTGGCACTGCATCAAAGAGTTATGTCCGGAGAATCCATTTCCGGGTTAGAGGTAAAAAGAAGAAAAAAAGACGGCACAATGCTGGATATCCGCGTTTCCACAGCGCCTCTTCGTGATAATAACGGTGAAATTTCGGGTATCATGACCATCTTAAGCGATATCACTCAGGACCGGCATGTCGATGAACAGCTGTCACGACTGGCATCTGTTGTGGAACAAGCCAGTGAATCGATTATCATCACGGATATAAACGGAAAGATCGAATATGTCAATCCGACATTTGAAAAAGTAACCGGTTATTCATTTATGGAAGTTCTGGATAAGAACCCGAGAATCCTGAAAAGCGGAGAGCACGCGGGCGAATTTTATAAGAATTTATGGAATACCTTAATCGCAAATAAAACCTGGACCGGAACATTCGCCAATAAGCGGAAGGACGGATCTTCTTTTTATGAAACCGCCGTCATATTTCCAATAAAAAACGCAGCCGGCAAAACCATCAATTATGCCGCCGTAAAAAGGGATATCACCAACGAACGGAAACTCGAACAGCAATTGTTCCAGTCACAGAAAATGGAATCCATTGGCTTGCTAACCGGCAGTATCGCTCATGATTTCAATAATATTATGACGGCGATTCTCGGTTACGCGGAACTGATGATCACGCAAATGGAATCGGATAATCCGTTTTATGGAAAAGTTATCGGGATCATGAAAGCGGGTAAAAAATCAAGCAGCCTAACACGTCAGCTTCTCGCTTTCAGCCGTAAACAGATTATTGAACCGCGTATCATCAACATCAATCATGTGATCCTGGAACTGGAAAAAATGCTTCACCGGTTAATCGGCGAAGATATCAAGATGGAGAGCATTTTGGCCGGTCGGATACAGCCGATTAAAGCCGATCCGGCGCAAATTGAACAGATCCTTATAAATCTGGTCATCAACGCCAGAGACGCGATCAACCAAAAGGCTAAAAATGCGTCTTTAAGGAAATTTATCATCGAAACCGAAGCGGTTTATCTCGATGAAGAATTTGTATCCGCGCATATCGGGAGCAATGTTGGTCCGTATGTGAGGATGGGTGTAAAAGATAATGGCACAGGGATGGATAAAGTCACAGAATCAAAAATTTTTGAACCGTTTTTTACGACAAAAGAAAAAGAGAGAGGCACAGGTCTTGGTCTGGCAACGGTTTATGGCATCGTAAAACAAAATAACGGATGTATTTTTGTCGAAACAGAACTGGGGATCGGTACGCTATTCAATATTTACTGGCCCCAATCTGATGAAAAGGATATTCAGTTATATGAACAGGAAGAGGAAAGGGAAATGGGATCTGGAAATGAAACGGTACTGGTTGTTGAAGATGATCTTGATGTAAGAAAGATCGCCTGCTTTGCGCTTGAGTCATTCGGATACAAAATTCTTGAAGCATCCAATGGCATGGAAGCCCTTAAACTTGTAAAAAGTAAAAAAGTCAAGATTGATCTGATCATGACCGATGTGATAATGCCGGAAATGGGTGGCAAAGACCTTGTTGATGCCCTGAAGAAAATTATCCCGGATATTAAAGTGATATTCACCTCCGGCTATACGGATGACAGGATCGTCAGCAGCGGGGTACTGCAAAAAGGAATAAATTTTATTAATAAACCCTATTCATTCAACGCGCTCGGCAAAAAAGTCCGGGATGTTTTGGATCACTGAAATATCATTTTATCTGCTTAA
>JBFXGD010000198.1:0-6019 GCA_050178385.1 Calditrichaceae bacterium | reverse complement strand
GCAGAATTTTCGGATCAGAATTTCTGGGGGCATTATATCTATGGGATTCTTGAACGGCCGGTACATACCGTCATTCAGAACGGCCGGCTGCTGTTGAAAAATGGCCGGCTTGTAATTGATAACGAAGACGCGATAAACGGTGAAATTCACCAACAGGGGATCCGGCTGGCAAAAAGTTTCAAAAATATGTAATAAGATGACGAGTTCGCTATCGCTTCAACCCATTTTCATTTGAGCTTTTAGTGAAATTTCATTATTATATCCTCATACATCGGGAACTGTTACAAAATTATCGATCGGATTCAAACGTATGAAAAAAGATTTTTTAATCGTCGGGAAACCGGTGATTCGCCAGGACGGCCTTGAAAAGGTTACCGGTAAAGCAAAATTTGCCGACGATTACCGTTTTGCCGGTACTCTCGCCAGTGTAATGGTGCGATTACCTGTGACACACGCCAAAATTAAGTCCGTTGATTATTCTGCAATAAAAGACCATCCGGCTTTGTATGCGATCTGTGATGCTGATGATGTGCCGGGTACCAATAAAGTCGGGCCTATCCGCAAGGATCAACCGATATTTTGTAATGAAAAAATCGTAACTCCGGGTGATGTCATCGCCATGCTTATTGGTGAATCGGCCGATGAACTGCTCAAATTACGGGATAAAATCAATATTGAGTATGAGACCTTACCTGTAGTTGATGATGCCCGGGAAGCTCTCAAACCCGGCGCACGATTGATTCATCCGGAATATGAGAGCAACCTGATTGTGCACTATCCTCTGCGCCGTGGAAATATCGATAAGGGATTCGCGGAGTGCGACACTATCATCGAGGAATCATACTCGACACCTCTCATCGAACATGCATATATCGAACCTGAAGCGGTCACTGCTATCCTGAAAGAAGGCAAAAAGGGCATCCATATCATTGGCAGTATTCAAAATCCGTTTTCCACCAGAAAGGTTGTGGCGCAAGTCCTCGGCTGGCCGTTAGCCAAGGTGAGAATCGAACAGGCTGAGCTCGGCGGTTCTTTTGGTGGTAAGGATGATATCATGAACATCCTGGCGGCGCGGGCCGCTGTGGCTTCTTTGAAGACCGGCCGACCGGTTAAAATACACTATTCACGCGAGGACTCGATTTTAGAATCCTACAAACGGCATCCTTATTTCCTGAATTACAAGATCGGATACAACAATGATGGTAAGATAAAGGCGATGAAAATAGATTTGCTCGCCGATGGAGGCGCTTACTCATCGATGAGTCCTTTTGTGACCTGGAGAAGCGTGGTTCAGGCGACCGGCCCTTATGAAATAGAAAATGTATGGACAGATGTCAAAGCAGTATATACAAACAATCCATATACCGGAGCCATGAGGGGATTTGGGTCACCACAGCCGATTTTTGCCCAGGAATCGCTTATGGATGAAATAGCTCTCCGGCTCGGAATATCTCCCGAAGAAATTCGCAGGATAAACGGTTACAAACAGAATTCGGTTACAGCCAGCGGACAAACGCTGGAGAATCATGATGTGAATTTGATTAAAGTGATGGACACGGCCATCAGAAAAACGAACTTTACCGAAAAATGGCAACAATATAAGAAAAAATCAGATGCCGCTCCTATAAAAAGCAGGGGAGATTCCCTGATATTAACTGAAAATGAATTTGTTGAACCGGATGACGTCTGGCGTCACGGTATCGGATTATCGATCAGTTTTCGTGGTTGTTCACTCGGCGCCGAGGGAATCGACGCGGCGGCGGCGTATCTGTCGGTTCAGACGGACGGCTCTCTCTATTTACTGAGCGGGCTTGCCGAAAACGGACAGGGAATGAGAACCACATACGCGATCATAGCGGCTGAGATTTTCGGTATTTCTGTGGATGATGTTTATTATCTTGAACTTGATACAGGCAATGTGCCGGACAGTGGGCCTACCGTGGCCTCACGCGCGACATTAATGGGCGGCGGGGCGGTCAGGGAAGCGGCTGAAACGGTAAGAAAAAGACTTGAAACTTGTCTGAGAAATATATGGGAACTGCCCGGTTCGGCCGAAATAGTTTTTGAAAGTAACCAGGTATTCGAACAATCAAATCCTGATAAAAAGATTTCCTTTGCCGGGTTATGCGGCACGGCGTATGGAGAAGGGGTTAATCTTGCCACGGTTGGCTGGTATGCCGGACCGGAAGTTCATTGGGATGAAGAAACCGGACAGGGTTCAGCATATTTCACGTATGTGTATGGCTGCCAGGTGGCTGAAGTGCGTGTAAACATGATTACCGGTGAAGTTTATATCGACAGGATAGTGGCTGTACATGATCCGGGGCGTGTTATTAACATGCTTGGAGCGTTGGGCCAGGTTTATGGCGGGGTGACTCAGGGTGCCGGTTATGGTCTGTGGGAAGAAATTAGCACCCATGAAGGCTCCATCAGAGAATTAAATTACGATCAGTATCTGATTCCCACGAGTAAGGATATAGGTGAGATTGTGCCGATATTTGTTGAAGGTGAAGACCAGTACGGAGCATGGGGAGCGAAATCACTGGGTGAACCGACTCTGGAGCTGACATCCGCGGCCATCGCCAACGCCATTCGGAATGCAACCGGAATCAGGTTTTATAATTTACCGCTAAATCTGGAGGAACTCGTTCTGAAACGGAAACTACGCCCGGAAGATCTGAAAAGGGGAAGCGCCGAATGATACAGAAATTTGATTTCAGAAGACCACAATCGCTTCAGGAAGCGTTAACTATAATGGCCGAATATGGCAGCCGAGCGCGAATTTTGGCCGGCGGTACGGATATTCTTCCCGGATTTCATCAGGGCTCACGAAGGTTTGAAAATATCGATTTGCTGGTAGATCTCAATGCCATTCCTGTGATGAAAACAATCTCCGAAGAATCAGGGCAGATTGCCATAGGCGGCGGGGTAACGTTTTCTCAGATTATAAAGAATGAATTGATAAACAAAAAGTACCCTTTATTAGTAAGAGCGGCATCCGGCATCGGCAGTCTCCAGATAAGGAACAAGGCAACAATAACGGGTAATTTTGTAAATAACGCCCCATGCGCGGACAGCGTGCCGCCCCTTTTGGTGTACGATGCCCGGCTGCTGATTCAGTCCAAAGTCGATCAGCGTGAGATTTCGCTGGAGGAATTTCTGGTCAAACCCTATGGAACACAGCTTAAGGAAGATGAGATTGTTACAAAAATAGTTTTACCCGCGCCTGATGACGACTGGCACGGAGATTTTTATAAACTGGGCCGGCGCAGGGCGGTGTCCATCAGCCGGATTACGCTTGCTTTACTTTTAAAAACCGACGGAGATGTGATTCAGGAAATGCGAATGGCAAGCGGCGCCATCACGCCAATCGGTAAACGATTTAAAAATATTGAAAAACTGGCGGAAGGAAGACAAATCGGGTCGGATTTATTCAAAGAACTATCAACGAAACTTGGTGAAGAGATCATGGACGTTACGGGTTTGCGCTGGTCCAGCGCGTATAAAGTCCCCGTGGTTCAACAGTTGTTCTATCAGCTGTTAAAACAGGTCAGTCAACCATCCGGGGAGAAAATCTGATGTTATTAAACCTAAAATTCAAATTGAATAATAAACCTGTAGAAATAAATACACCGGCCAACAGACGGCTCCTGGATGTGTTGAGAGAAGATTTCGGACTGACCGGTACAAAGGAAGGGTGCAGTGTTGGAGAATGCGGAGCCTGCACGGTTATAATGGACGGGAACGCGGTAAATTCATGCTTAATATTGATCGGTCAGGTTGAAGGCGCAGATATTTTGACCGTGGAAGGCCTGGAAAAGGACGGCCAACTGCATCCGCTTCAGGAACGTTTTTTGGAAAAGGGAGCGGTGCAGTGCGGATTTTGCACTCCGGGCATGCTGATGTCAGCCTATGCGCTGATTGAACAGAATCCACGCCCGTCTCAGGATGATATCAAAGAGGCAATCGAAGGGAATTTATGTCGTTGTACAGGTTACAAACAAATCATCGAGGCCATTGATCCGGCCCCGGATGATTTGAAATAGTAATGCCCAATCGCCAGTTACTTTTTTTGGTGTTGAGATAATCTTTAGTTCACCGGCTGTATAAGATATTCAAAATTCTCAATCATATTTGTCAGAACCTGAAGGACGTTACCGAATTCTGATAATTCAATCGCGCGCGGATTCTTTGTAAATCCATCATTCATGTCGTAAAAAAGAGATTCCACTTTTGAATCAAACCGGACCTTGCATTCATATCCGGAATTTTGCCCCTTTTTGACTGTTTTAATAAAGAATCCCGCGTTCTTACTCTGATTAAACTCATTTTCATCCCAGAATATCGTAATTTTATCTTTATACGGGGCGCCGTTATAGGGGCAAAAAGTCTCGCAATTGCCGCATTCATTGCAAAGCGCGTCCATATGAACAATCTGGAAACTATCCTTAAAGGATCCGTTGACAGGAATGGCCAGATTGGCTCTGTTCGGACATACTTCGACACACTTATTGCAAATTACATTACATCCCAGGCAGCGTGATGCTTCCGCGGTCATATCGCCTATATTAACAGGCGTTAAATTGCCCTTGGCGTTTGCGATATGATCAGTCCGTTCCCGATGATCAAATTTTCCACTAAAATCCGGATTTTGATCAAAGTTTGTCTTTTCACGCATCATGATCGCTTCCGCCACTTTTTTACCGTCCGCGATCGACTCCACAACCGTTGATGGTCCTCTAAAGGCATCCCCTCCGATAAATACATTTTTGATGGATGTCTCGTTTGTCTCTCTGTCAATTATGATGTTTTTGTTTCCGGTAAATCCGATATTGTTTTCTTTTAAAATATCCTCATCCACAAGTTCACCGATGGCCGATATGACAGAACTTACCTCCAGCTCCTCGAATGCGTTCTCGACGGGATTTACCCTTCTGCGTCCGTCGCTTCCGGTTTCTCCGAGCATCATTTTCTGACATTTTAATGTTTTTCCGTTAAACTCGACAGGAAGCAGCAATTCTCTGAATATCACTCCGTCTTCCATGGCGCCGTCAAATTCTTCTTTGTCGGCCGGCATGAATTCCTTTGTGCGTCTGTAAATGATATACACCTTTTCAACACCGTCGGATCTCATCGCAGCCCGGGCGCCATCCATCGCTGAATTTCCGCCGCCAACAACCGCGACGGTTTTTCCTAAATCCGTTTGATTTTTCAGATTATAATTTTTTAAAAACTGTACGGCATCAAAAATCTTTTCAGAATTTCCATCAAGCCTTATCGGATTGGATTTCATCGCGCCGATGGCGATATGTATATATTTGAATCCTTCTGCTTTAAATTTTTCGATGGAAAAATGCTGATCGGTATTAAATACAAACTTCACGCCGTGTTTTTTTATAAAATCGATATCATCGTCGATCGCGCTCTGTGGAAGCCGGAAATCTGGAATGACATGTTGAACCGTTCCGCCCGCCCGGTCACTTTTCTCAAAAATGGTCACGTCAAAACCGGCTTTTGCCAGAAAATATGCCGCGGATAGCCCGGACGGCCCGGCTCCGATAACCGCGACAGCAATACCATTTTTTATCTGACCGGTCTTTTTATGAAATTGCGACAGATATGCCTCATATCCGTTTTCAGCAGCGTATTTTTTTAGCTCACGAATTTGAAGAGGGGAATCATAGTCCCAGCGTGTGCAGTGATTCATGCATTGATGATCGCAGATATATCCCGTGATATGGGGAAGTGGATTTCTGGCGACGATGACATCAAAGGCATCGGCATAACGCCCTTCTTCAATTAACCGGATGTATTCAGACACATCCTGATGGATGGGGCAGGCCGACTGACAGGGTGATATGTAGCAGTCGAATATGGGTAACCGGTCAGGCAATTTGATTGAGTCAATTTCCCTTCTTCCCTTATAATAAGAGGGATCGCTTAGGGAAGATTTCGCCAGATTTTTTAATCGGGTCACATCGATCCGGTCATTCCGCAAAGACGCGTAGCCTGATAATTC
>JBFXGD010000197.1:0-6161 GCA_050178385.1 Calditrichaceae bacterium | reverse complement strand
AAATCAAAACCAAAGTTTATTGTTACACCTGCTGCGTGTTTATAGACGAGTTCTCCTCCATAGTACCCGGTTCTCGCAACGGAGGCCGCTCCGACTATAAACAACGAAATGGCAATCCATTTATATATACCGGTGTATTTTTTCATAAGGACAACAGCGATCCGAATCGCGGCGACCGCGCTCATTAACCACAAGGACAATTCGGCGGCTTCTTCATGCATTTCAAGCGCCTGCTTCAATGTCCCGGTTTCGGCTACGCCTTCCCCTGCTGAATTTCCTGACAAAAATGCCGCAATTAAGCCGATATAGCCTAATATTAATAAATAAAACCCTGCATTGCTAAAAAAATTCTTTTTTGTTACAACCCCCGTAAGATCAGAGAACAATCCCACAAGCAGTAAAGCAATCGGGAAATGAACAATCATTGGGTGAAGATGACTAAGATCAAGCATTATAAACCTCCTTTTTTTTATCTATATTACCACGGCAATCTTAAAATCACTTTAGCGGATTCTTAAAATTCGCTTAATGTTTACAAATACCTAATACTTTCCGCCAGAGGAAAAAAATGAATTGCAATTAAGGATTAATTTGTATGAATTCTTGCTTTATAATTAGATTGAAGTTAAAATTTAACAATAAATATCATCTCTGAGCATTTACACATTTGTTTACATACCCTAAAGCGCGGAAGAAAAGTTATGAATAAAATCATAAGTCAGGTCTCAAATTATGTAACCGAATTATTGAAAAACTACTTAGACCCCGGGTTTAAATTTCATAATTCCGGTCACACATTACAGGTGGTCGAAAATATTCGCGAAATTGCTCAAGAGAGCGGTGTAAACGATTCCGACCTTGAACTTCTTACGATCGCCGCCTGGTTTCATGACACGGGTTATATTGATAAGTATGAAGGACATGAAGAAATCAGTGTGAAATATGCAGAAGATTTTCTCAATAAGCAGAAATACCCAGATGAAAAGATAAATAAAATCTTATCATTGATTCGGGCGACAAAATATGACCGTAAACCGGCTGATAAACTGGAAAAGATTATGCGCGATGCAGATATTTTGCATATCGGCCGAAAGGGCGCGTCAAAAAAAACACAGGCTCTGCGCGAAGAATGGGAACTCATTTTGAATAAGAAATATACTGATTCCGAGTGGGATAAACTTACTCGTGATTTTTACGCCTCTGTTAAATTTTACACGGATTATGCCAACCGGGAGTATTCAGAACGGAAACTTCGAAATCTCAGTAAATTAAAAACCAGGATGGAAGGACCCGAAAAAAAGGCTCCTTCTGTTTCAAAAAATAATAAAACTGATAAAGATAAGAGAGATGCCAAATCTTCCCAACGGGGCATAGAAACAGTCTTTCGTACCACATCCCGGAATCACATCAATCTGAGCGCCATTGCTGACAGTAAAGCGAATACGCTCATAAGTATCAGCGCTCTGATTATTTCAATTGTAATATCTTTTCTGATTGGCAAAAGTGATGTTGCAACCCAGGTGAATATACCCGCCAGTATTCTGCTCATCACCTGTGTCCTGACCATAGTCTTCGCCACGTTATCAACAAAACCGTCCGTAACAAGCAATACTCTTACCCGTAAAGATGTCGAGAAAAAAAAGGGGAATCTTCTGTTTTTTGGGAATTTTAGCGGCATGTCCGTTGATGATTATGAATGGAGTATGAGGCAACTAATGGAAGATGGTGAATATTTGTATGACAATCTGATCAGGGATATCTACTACTTAGGGCTGGTTTTAAACAAAAAATATAAATATTTGAGAATCGCCTATATGATTTTTATGTATGGCCTGATCTTTTCAGTTATTGCATTTTTGATAACCATATATTGAGTTCTGTTTGGTTTTCTTACCCATCCCTAACCCTTCCCTTACGCAAAAGGGAAGGGAATTGATTTGTTCAAACAATCACACCACCCGGTTTCTTCTCCCCTTCCCTGCTGAATCAGGGAAGGGGGCGGGGGATGGGTCAGGTTCTTATAAAATTCATCTAAAAAATAAATTCCGTTCTGAAATAAAAAGCCAGATCTTCTGTGGAGTTTGCCGCGGTAAAATTTAGATTTATTCGTTTATGAAAGTAAGAAAGCCATGCGCCTCCACCCTGGGAGTTGTGCCATTTATCCGAAGATTCCTCTTCCAAAAACACACGCCCCAGCTCTCCATAGAATGAGATACCAAATGTCGCCGGAAATACGATCTCGACCTTCGCTACGGGTATTCGAAGCTCCATCCCGCCGAGTATGGAAGCATCGCCGGCGAATCTTTCACGGCTGTAGCCGAGTAATTTGTCTCCGCCGCCGAGATAGGCGCCATCGAAAAAGTAATAATCACCCCATAATTTTTCCGAATACAGCCTTACCGCCAGCGTCGCTTTTAATTGTTCAGTGGTCTTGTAGAACCTGGCGTCAAATCCGGTCTTAAAATAAGTATTCCCGTTATCTATGAATTCAGGAAAATATTCTCCGCTGAGCGTGACATACATACCATTTTCGGGAAAATACTCATGATCTCTCGTATCCCTGGTTAGTCCGGAATATAAACTCATATAAGTCTTGTCACCGATGCCATTCAGATCTGAATTTTCCAGGATGGTATTGCTTTTGGCGGGTATATCGGAATTTTTAACAGTAAAACCGAATGAAAATCTTGTTTTTTTGTAAACTTCAAAATCATACCTGCTTAAAAATTCAGTCAGTTTCTGTTCAGTTTTATAATAACCCCTGTCTTCAAGCTTTCTGTTAAATTTTGTTTCATTCCCAAATCCGAAAAATCTGTTATAATCGAGTTCTGTTCGTCCCGCTTTTATAAAAACCCGCCAGCCCCTTATCAGCGAATAAAATTCACCGTTATATTCGAGGCGATAGGTTTTTGCATATGTAGCGTAGGCGCCAAGTAGGGACATCCTGTAGACATAAGGTTGTGTTCGGAAACCGTACTCATACCTGACCGGACCGCCGCCAAGCACAAATCCGTCATCCGATGTAAAATTAAACCAGGGCATAAATTTCCAGGCGAATCCCGAATCCCTTTCCTGCGGTTCGTAATTTTCATTATATACATCTGTTGATGGGTCATAAGAGAATTCTTCTGGCTCGGGCTCAATGATCGCTTCGGTTCCTGACGAGGTAATCAGAACAGCATCATCATCCGGGTCATAGAAGTATGTTTTGGTGGCATCAATGGTTATGGGCAGAATTTTGCATAGGTATTTTCCTACCTTTGATTCATCGGTCAGACTATCATTTCCCGCGCCGCCCGCGATTCTGACTATTATATTTTTGCGCGTACTTCCCCTGACAATAGCAGTGTCATCTCCGTCCTGCAAATATAATCGCACTTCTTTTGTTTCCGCGCCATCAAAGATTCTATGAAATACAGGCTTTTCCGTGTTAACTCCGGAAATCTGATCTTTTTGATAAATCCTTACTTCGAGTTTTTGCTCATCAAGCCGTTCGATTTCAACATAATCCGATCCGTTGCCTGTCCAAATTGAGACATATTCTGAAAGCAGACTGTAATACTTTTCCGAAATCGTTTTCAGGCTATCCCGCCTTTTCTTTAGCATTTTGATGAGGCGATGCCCTTCTTCCTTGTACCATTCCGCGGGCATTCTGCGGACGGCATCTTCAATTACTTCATTTGTTAATGCTGACTGAATGGAAACAGTTAATGAATCCCATACTGATTTATCAATACCTGACAGGAACCGTTTATCCAGATATCGCCCTGTCCAGGTCATATTGTTGATTTGTTGATAATTATCGCCAAATCCCTCAATCGGCGTTATGGAAAGGGTGATAATCCAGGGAAATAATCCGTCCTGAACAGAAAAGGCCAGATTCCTTTCCGATGGATCCGGTTTCCAAATTTTGGAATTTCCTTTTGTTTCATATTTCCATTTCCATTCCGTAACCGGCCTTTCATTCTCACCCAGATAAACATCCATCAACCGGTTTTTCAAAAACATGACCGCATCGACACTGCTGTTTTGATTGTTTTCAAGCTCTTCAAATATT
The DNA here is from genome assembly GCA_050178385.1 of Calditrichaceae bacterium. Taxonomy (GTDB): domain Bacteria; phylum Calditrichota; class Calditrichia; order Calditrichales; family JBFXGD01; genus JBFXGD01. Next base: position 2,104 of record JBFXGD010000197.1, on the reverse strand, counting down.
TCATATGACCGGATATATTCCGTCTGAACAAAGCCAGGGTATTCATGTAAAGGAATTTTATAAAACAAACCAGCCACGCCTTCAAACTGATTCGTAAGTGAATCCGGCAATGCCTCATACGGAAGAGTAACTAAGACGGGCTCAGGTGTAATTAATCCAACCGCGTTAAGAAGAGGAGCCGTTACCAATCCCGCCGCGGGGTGCGCGGTACTATATTGATCCGCATTGATATATGACGCGAATGTTCGCCGGTAATCGTAGGACAAATTATTTTGCGGATCTGTATCGATTGATTCAAATTTGAAAATATTTCCGCTCTTATTTTTAAAAAACAATCCGGTGCGGTTTGTATCCATTCCGGCATATACAAGCCCCCCGTCAAACTTATTTAAATCCAAAACAGATATATTGATCGCGGCCGCCCATAATTTTCTCCAGTGACCTCCCCATAAAATTTTGTGGACCGGCCCGGCTTCAATATTTGGATCAAGAACCACCTGTGAAAGGCCATCACTGCTCCCCTTCGACTGGGCGTTGCATATCCCGGCACTTCCAATCAGAACAAAAACCATCAATAAAATTGAATTTTTTAACATAATCCGATTCAATATAAGTTTCATCATGAAAAAATGGTTCATCAATGTCCGCATGAGATCATTTTATCTAATTATTTAGTTTTTTATATACGCTAAGCTTTCCCGTCTTTTTTCCCTCATCACTTATTATGATATCCAAATCGGAGGAAAATGTAATCCCTTCGGGCTGCTCATGAATTTTTTTGTCGAGATCCGCGTGTCCGAGAATTTCACCGTCCCTGGAAATTTCGACGATGGACTTGCCGCGAGCCGAGATTATAAGAAAAGTGCCGGTTACAGGATTTCTTTCTATCCCGGATGGATGGAAATTTGTTATTCCCGTCATCTTTTTTAATAATTTTTCCTGCAGTAGAAATCGGGGTTCCTTAACCAAAGATTTAGTTTTAACAGAAAATGAATAAACAGCCTTTGATCCTTCGTATCCTTTTCCCGGATATCCTTTGCACGCGAGAAGCAGACAATCCGTCTCAGGATCATAGCATAAGCCTTCCACATCGCATTTGGCGGGAAGTCCCGTATCATAAACGCTATAATCGACAAAAGCACCATCCTGCCCTTCCCTGAATTCAAAAATTTTTCCACTGCTGGTCACCATATAAAACCAATCATCCACAATGGCGAGGCCTTCAAAATCAGCTTTTATAATTTTTTTCCCCGGGAAAAATTTCTTGACTATTTTGCCATCTGCCGGGTTAATTTCATAAACAATTCCTTTTTCATCATTATGGCAAAAAAGGCGACCGTCTTCAGAAGAAGCCAAACCTGAAATTTCTCTAAGTTCTGGATTTTCTATAAGCACGGAATTCCCCATAATGATGACTAATGAGTTCCGTAAGGATGATCCATCCGGCAAGTATACTTTTTTTCCGGACAAAATGAGTACCATGATAAGCATGACACCCGCTAAAAGATATCCGGTTTTTTTCATCCTGAAAGCCCCTGATTTATTTATCCTGAAAGTCATATCTTATTTACCACAAAGCAGAAAATATATTATAAATATAGATAAAATGCCAAATTACGATTGAATTTGACAAGATTTAGAATTAGAATAGAAATGAACAGCATTTCTCAATCCCTATATATTTGAAAATTCAACCGATACGATACGTTTAAATCAGGGAAACTTATGAGTGAATATACTTACTTTAACCGTGAATTAAGCTGGCTCTCGTTTAATCATCGTGTACTTCAGGAAGCGATGGATCATGATGTACCATTATATGAACAGATAAAATTTATGGCTATATTTTCATCGAATCTTGATGAATTTTTCCGTGTAAGAGTGGCCGCGCTCAGAAATTTGCTGGAGCTCAAGAAAAAAACACGGCAGAAGCTTGAATTCGATCCGGCGATCTTGCTCGGTCAGATTCAAAAAATCGTTTTTAATCAACAGGAACAACTTGGAAGCATCAACCGAGATATTCTGGAAAAACTCGCCAAACAAAACGTATTCATTATCACAGATAAAGAGTTAAGCGAAAACCAAAAAGAATTTGCGCGGGAAT
>JBFXGD010000196.1:0-6162 GCA_050178385.1 Calditrichaceae bacterium | reverse complement strand
TATTTTTTCTTTTTTCTTTTATCTTTTTTCTTAAAATTCCTACTTCCTACTTCTTACTTCTTCTAACCCACCCCAGGCCCGATAAATCGTGCCCTTCCCCTCCCTTATGCATAAGGGAGGGGATAGAGGGGAGGGTTAGTACTTTATCTCGAACAGAAAATTCACCCCGAAGAGTTCCACAACACAATAAATCCATCATCTTGTTATGACTCTTTTTTCTTTTTTCTTTTATCTTTTTTCTTAAACTTCTTACTTCTTACTTCTTACTTCTCACTTTCTGCCTCCACTACTTGAATTGAACGGCAAGTTTTTCTAAACTCCTGCCTACATAAATGATATGAGAATCACATTATTTGATTAACAAAAGGAATCACCTCGATCGTGTTTGTCTCAAAACAGACTTTAAAAATTCTTGCCGGACTGATCTGGTATATTGGCGGAATGATGATGCTTTTAAAAGGCGGCCGGCTGCTGGCTGAAGCAAATTCCATTCATCCCGGCACATGGTGGATATGGATTATTGTATCTGCCGGAGTGCTTATCGGTATCATTAAAGCGAAATTTCTGTTTAATAAAAGCTGCCATAAAAATCTGAACCGGATTGAATCCCTTGAGCGACCCCGAATTTGGCAATTTTTCAGAGCAGGATTTTTCGCGGCGCTTTTTCTGATGATACTCACCGGCGCTTTACTATCAAAAGCGGCTCACGGCAATTTCACTTTTTTGCTGGCAGTGGCAGTGATAGACTTCGCCATTGCCACCGCTCTGCTCTTAAGCAGCCATGTTTTCTGGCGGCACAGGTTTAGCTCCGAATGACCGGTTGATCATCCTATCCAGCTAAAGGAAATTTATAAAATACGGATCCCGGAACTTCCGGAATCCGCGAATAATTGATTTAATCTAACCGGGCCGCATCACTTACATCATCGGCAAACCATTTATAGATCGCCGGAATAACTAATAATGTCAGTAAGGTAGATGTGACCAGTCCTCCGAGAACTACTGTGGCAAGGGGACGTTGCACCTCACTCCCCACACCCGCGGCAAGGAGCAGCGGGATAAGTCCCAGCGCTGTAGTCAGGGCAGTCATTAAAACGGGCCGGAACCGGAGCATCGCTCCTTTTACCGATGCTTCATCCAGGGGGATTCCTTCTTTCAGCAGTTGATTCAGATATGTCACCAGCACCATTCCGTTCTCCAGAGCGATGCCAAACAGCGCAATAAAACCAACCGATGCCGGAACCGATAAATTCTCCCCTCCAATCCAGAGCGCCACAATCCCACCAACCAGCGCCAGTGGTATATTGAACAGTATCAGCAATGTATTTTTAATCGAATTGAAACTGGAAAACAGCAAAAGAAAGATCACCAGCAGCGTGGCGGGAATCACTACAGCAAGCCTTTTATTCGCTTCCTGTTGCAAGCGGAACTGTCCGCCCCAGGTTACCAGATATCCCGCCGGAAGACTGACACCGGCTTCAATAGCTTTCTGTCCATCTTTAACAAATGACCCTATATCCCGGCCGACCACATTACACTGAATGGTGATGAATCGCTGACTGTTTTCCCGTGTAATCTGCCGGGGTCCGGTTATTTCTTCGATGCTTGCGAGCTGACTCAGGGGAACATGGATCCCGCCCGGCGCTTTTATTAAAATCTGTCCGATTGCTTCCGGTGTATCACGGTATTCCGGAGCAAACCGCACCAGAATATCGAATCGCTTTACACCTTCAAATATCTGGCCTGCCGATTCCCCGCCGACCGCCGCGTGAATAACCTGTTGTACATCATTTACATTGATGCCGTATCTGGCGATGGCATGGCGGTCAATATTTATCAATAACTGCGGCATTCCGCTGATCTGGTCGGGCTGAACATCCGCCGCGCCCGGAACATCCCGGATTACGGAAGCGATCTCATTTGCCTTGTGTTTTAGCTCATCGAGATCATCTCCGAATAATTTGATTGCCAACTCCGCCCGTACCCCTTCAAGAAGTTCATCAACCGTCATCTGGATCGGCTGGGTAAAATTTGCCCGTACACCGGGGATATTGCCAACGTTCGCGCGTATGACTTCTTCAAGATCGGACTGATTCCTCGCCGTACGCCATTCTGATTTATCCTTTAGCAGAATATACATTTCAGCGCTGTTAATCGGATCGGTATGGGCGCCGACTTCACCACGGCCGATTCGCGTGACCACCTCGGTGACTTCCGGTACTTTCATGACCCGGCGTTCTACAATCTGGGTGGTTTTGATGCTCTGATTAAGTGAAATGGATGGCGCCATCGTCAATCTGAGCACAATGGTTCCCTCTTTAAGGGTAGGTGTAAATTCCGAACCTAAGCGCGGGAAAATGATCGCTCCTACGGCCATAAGCGCCACGGCCAGTACTAACGCCAGATGACGTTTCCTGACAAAAAACGAAATCAGTGGCCTGTACAAATTCTGCAGCATACGAATCACATAAATTTCTTTTTTGGGCTCGTCCGGTTTTCCATCCTTTGGTTTGCGCATCAGTGTGCCCGCAAATACGGGAGCCAGAAAGATAGCGAATATGAGGGAACCCAGCATGGCCATCGCGATGGTGTAAGCCAGAGGACGAAAAGTTTTTCCTTCGACACCCTGCAAAGCAAACAAGGGCAAAAAAACCACGATAATGATGGTAATGGCAAACAGAATTGGCCGGGCGACTTCCCTGAACGCCATGGCCACCACGTGAAATTTTGATTCTTCCGGTGATGCCATCCTGAGCATGCGGTCTACATTTTCAACCATCACTATTGTACCGTCCACAAGCATGCCGATGGCGATGGCAAGACCGCCAAATGACATGAGATTAACCGATATACCAAAATAATACATCCCGATCATGGCAAAAAATATGGAAAAAGGGATGGATACGGCCACAACAATAGTTGGCCGGAGTGATCCCATAAATAACAGCAGAACAAGCGTAACAAGCACAATACCCTGCAGAAGAGCGGATGTCACCGTGTTGATGGCCGCTTCCACCAGGGTTTTCTGTTCATAGTATGGAATGATACGCACACCTTTGGGGAGTATTTTATTGATCTCATCCAGTTTTTCTTCCACCTGGCCGATCACGGTCGATGAGTTTGTTCCATACAGTTTTACAACCTGACCGGAGACCACTTCATCAACACCGTTGCGGGTTTGTACTCCCCTGCGGATAGCGCCCCCGGTTTTAATATGCGCGACCTGCTTCAGATAAACAGGAATGCCGCCATCGGATATTAAAACAATATTTTCAAGGTCTTCAATATTACCCGCGAGTCCGACGGACCGGATAATAAATTCTTCCGCGTTTTTCTCGATAAACTGCGCGCCCACATTCAGATTATTGGCTTTAATTTTATCAATGATTTCATTGGCCACCAGATTATATCGCAACATATCATCCGGGTTCAACACCACATGATACTGTTTTTCCCAGCCACCAATGCCCAGAACTTCTGTTACACCGGGGACCGTCTGTAACTGATATTTGATCAGCCAATCCTGAATTGAGCGGAGTTCTGTAAGAGAAAGCTGACCGGTTGTATCCTCAAGATAATAAAACATGATCAAACCCATACCCGTCGAGATAGGCCCCATCTCCGGCTCTCCAAATCCCGGCGGGATCTGTTCACGGGCTTCCTGAAGCCTTTCATTCACTAATTGCCGGGCAAAATAAATATCGGTACCATCCTTGAAGTAAATATTTACAACGGACAAACCGAAATTGGACACAGAGCGTATTTTCTCGAGCTCCGGCAGACCATTCATCGCTGCTTCTACGGGAAAAGTCACGTATTTTTCGATTTCCTCCGGCGCCAGACCTTCAGTAAGGGTAAACACCTGCACAAGCGAAGGAGAAACATCCGGAAAGGCATCTATGGGTAATTTTTGATAACTGAAGTAACCGCCGGCAATCACCAGGAAACCAAGAACGATCATCAGCAGACGGTTTTTTAAGACAAACTGCACTGTTTTATTCATTTTCCAAATCCTTTTATTAATGTCCGTGTCCGTCGCCAAAAGCATCCTTCTGCAGTTCAGCCTTTAGATGAAATCCCCCTTCGGAAACATAGGATTGCCCCGCCTCAATCCCGGAAGTAATCTCCACGGTAGTTGTGTTGGTGCGTCCGATAGTGACCATGCGGGGTTCAAAACCGTCTTCATCACGTATAAAGATCACTGTACGATTCTCAAACTTTTCCAAAGCGGTTTTTGGTACATGGATGGGTACTGTTTCATCACCTGTGATCACCTGGGCCCTCACAAACAATCCCGGTCGCCATATACCTGATGAATTATCAACAATCACCCGCGCTGTCGCGGTGCGGGTTCGCGCGTCAACCACCGGACTGATATAGGAAATTTTCCCGGTGATTTCTTCTGTATCCGGACCGGTGGAGAGATACACTTTCTGTCCCTCTCTGATATTCCCCAGATCTTTCTGATAAATGCTTAGATTTGCCCATACCTTGCTTAGATCGGCTATGATGATATTATGTTTGCCGTCTTCCACCACTTCGCCAAGTGTCAGATGCATGTCGATCACCGAACCTTCTATCAGGGATTTGAGCTCATAGGACACCAGGCTCTCATTGCCTTCTATCACCGCCAATACTTCACCTTTATTTACACGGTCACCAATTTTTTTATTGACGCGTTTTACAAGACCCGGAAAACGCGGATGCAGATGGGCCAGGCGTTCAGGATCGATAACAATCTCACCCGTCAGATTGGTGTATCTCTCAAGTTTACCCGGTCCGGCAACGGATAACCTGATGCCGAATTCCGTCAGTTCTTGCTCATTGAGCCTTACAATCTCTTCGGTGAGCGCCGATTCGTCATGATCCGTTTCATGCGTCCCTTGTTTTTCCTGTTCAACCTCACCGCAGCCTGAAATCAATATGAGTCCTGTAATGATAAACACGGTTTTTAATAATATTTTTATAATGTTCATCTTTATGTTTCCTCTTAATCCGATATTGTTTGATGGAATGTGAGAATGGTCTGACCGGTCAATTGTTCGAGTTCACTCAGTATCATGTAATATTCCGTCAGATTTTGCAAATAACTTTCCCTGCTGCTTATAAAAGCGCGCTGCGCGTCCAATACTTCAAGATAAGATGATCGGCCTTTTTCGTATCTTTCCCGCGTGATTCCGAATGCCTGGTTCGCGCCCGGCAGGGTTTGCGACTCCTGTATGTTCAATTCGCTGCGCAGACCTTCGGCCTGTACATAAAAATCCTTGACACGCGCCTCCATGATCAGGGATAGATTTCTTTGTTCATCCTCCGCTATCCCCCTGCGGATGACCGCCTCTTCCCTGGCGCCCTGATTACGGTCCGACAACGGCAGCGGAATACTGATACCCGCCACGAACGCGTTGTCATCCGATTCATTTAGACGGCGGTACCCGACGGCAAAAGTGGGATCCGGCAGACGGTTTGCATTCTCCAGCTCGACAATTTTCTTACTGCGCTGATATGCGATACCGGCGTGGGCGAACCGTGGATTTTGTCTGCTCAAACTATCCAGCAAGCCGAACTCCGGTAGTTGAGGGATAGGCTTCAAATCACCGGAAATCTCATAGTCGGCGAGGGAATTTACACCCACCTCCAGCCCCAAATTTATTAGCGATGTTTTTAATTCCCTGTTGACACGTTCCAGTTGAATTTGTGATTCTGCCAGTTGAACAGCGGCCCGGTGTATTTCCGCTCGTGATAAATTACCCGCTTCCACACGCATTGTTACGACACCAAGAATTCTCCGCGACAGATCATGGGCTTCTTCATGAAGTATTTTCCGATTTTGGATGTCAAGTACGGAGATATAGGCCCGTTTAATCCGCGTCAAAATTTCCAGCTTTCTGATCTTTAATTCCTCCACAGCCATATAACTCTCAAGCTCTGCGATACTTTTTCGTTTTGAGCGTTTCCCCCCAAATTCGATTAACTGCCCGGCGGTAATCGTCAATTCCGATTCTTCTACCCCGTCCAGCGCGCCGCTGCCGCCGAAGTTTTCCAGTTCTATATCCAAAACCGGATTTGGCCGGATGCCTTCCTGCGCCGCATGAGCTTGCCGGGCGCTAATTTCCTTTTGCAAAGCAGCCAGCTGCGGGTGATTTTCCAATGCCATCCGCGCGG
>JBFXGD010000195.1:0-6199 GCA_050178385.1 Calditrichaceae bacterium | reverse complement strand
AAATCGAACTAATGAAAATAGCCGGGCAGATATCCAGACCGGATTCGCATCAGATAAAACAACGCAGAAAAGCCTCGCGTGAAAATAAAAAACAGAAGATTGTTTCTAAGGAACGGAAGGCGAGAGCGGCGACAGGCATCCGGACCGCCAGGGAAGCGGCGGTATATTCCGCGCCTCTGCAAATCTCCGGTAACTCCGTTCCAAACCAGGAATATTCAGAATTAGAGTCGCCGCGTAATTGTTATATTTGCAAAGCTGAATTCACCAAACTGCACTTTTTCTATGATACCATGTGCTCCCAATGCGCGGAACTGAACTATAAAAAGCGATTCCAAACCGCGGATTTAACAGGACAGGTTGCATTGATAACCGGATCGAGGTTAAAAATCGGTTATCAGTCGACATTAATGATGTTGCGGGCCGGCGCTACAGTGATCGCTACTACTCGTTTTCCGGTGGATTCGGCGCTCAGGTATTCCAAGGAAAACGATTTTGCAGAATGGAAAGACCGCTTACACATTTATGGGCTCGATTTAAGGCATATACCAAGCGTGGAAATCTTTTGCAGCCATATTGAACAGACCTTTGACCGGTTGGATATTCTAATCAATAATGCGGCCCAAACAGTACGCCGCCCGCCTGCATTCTACGAGCATCTGATGCCAAACGAGAATAAAGGGATGAACGAGCTTTCGGATAATGTCCGGAATCTGATGATAAACTATCATCAGTGTACCGCCAAATTAAATTCCTTCTCCATGTCCGATCCCGAATCAGATCCTTCTCTTCCCGTTGCCTGGAACGGCAGTCTGCCGGGAATAGGCTTGATAAAATCGGCGCAGCTGTCTCAAATACCCTATGCATATGATAGCGCCCTGCCTTCGGACACTGTTTTTCCAAAAGGGGAACTGGATGTTGATTTACAACAGGTTGATTTAAGGACAAACAACAGCTGGCGGCTTAAACTTGGTGAAATTCAGACGGTAGAAATGCTTGAAATACAGCTTATTAACGCGGTGGCCCCTTTTGTGTTAAGCAATAAGCTGGTTCCTTTAATGAAGAAAGATTTTACCGGACAAAAACATATTGTTAATGTCTCCGCTATGGAAGGCAAGTTTTTACGATTTAAAAAAGGGGAGCGTCACCCTCACACCAATATGGCCAAAGCGGCGCTCAATATGTTGACCCACACCTCCGCCAGTGAGCTCGCCCAACATGGCATTTTTATGAACGCTGTGGATACCGGCTGGGTAACTGATGAAGACCCGGCACAACTCTCCAAACGTAAACAGGAACTGCACGATTTTCAGCCGCCTCTGGATATTGTTGACGGCGCGGCGCGCGTATGTGATCCGTTTTTTGACGGCATCAATACCGGCAAACACTGGAGCGGTAAGTTTTTGAAAGATTATTTCCCCATTGACTGGTAAGGCGATTTCCGGATTCTGTTTTTTCTTTATTTGTTTCTTTCACACCAAAAATTACAGATATTAATCATAAATATCAGTACGAACAGGTTTATGTAAAGGGAAAAATTTACTGTTCTGTCCTTATTTAATCCTATTTTTATTATAACCGATACAAAATCAGAATAAAAACCGCCGAAAAATGGTTCATAGTATCTGACGTTAAATATATATCTATCACATCCACAATAGGGGAAAAAAACAGTGTCAACGGAAAATACTGATCTGTCCTCGCTGCGTATCGATAAATCAAAAAGAGAAAATCACACAGACGGTCCAAAAACAAAAAAAACGTATCTTTGGATCATTGGGATTCTGGCTGTATTGGTCATCATATTATTGTATGGCAGGATAGCACAATCTCCATTTTCTGAAACGGTTGAAGTTCGTTTAACCAAAGCAAGTATGCAGAGTCCGGCTCAGTCGGAGGGGGTATTAACCGCCAGCGGTTATGTGGTGGCTCAACGCAAGGCCGCTGTCGCGTCAAAGGGAACCGGTCGTCTGGTTTTTCTCGGGGTTGTTGAAGGGGACAAGGTAACAAAAAATCAGATTATCGCCCGGCTTGAGGACAACGATATCAGGGCTCAATTAAATCAGGCCAAGGCCACCTTAAAACTGGAACAGGCCGAGTTGAACAATGCCTATGCGATTTATATGCGGCGGAAGTCGCTTTATGAATCTGAAGCCGCTTCCAAAGAAACCTATGACGTTGCCGAAGCCGAATACCAGCGTGTTCTTGCCCGGATCGATCTTGCCAAAGCGCAGCTTGAAGCGGCGGAAGTAGCGATGGAAAACACATTGATACGCGCGCCGTTTGACGGAACGGTGCTGACCAAGGATGCCGATGTCGGTGAAATTGTGGCTCCGCTGGCCGCCGGTGTAAATTCCCGTGCCGCGGTAGTCACCATCGCGGATATGAGTTCATTACAGGTCGAAGCCGATGTTTCCGAATCGAATATCGAAAAAATTACCGCCGGGATGGATGGTGAAATTACGCTGGATGCTTATCCAAATAAGCGATATGCGGGGTTTGTGGCCAAAATCGTCCCCACCGCCGACCGCGCTAAGGCAACGGTGATGGTGAAGGTGGGATTCAAAAATTATGATACCCGCGTGCTTCCGGAGATGAGCGCCAAGGTGCTGTTTTTTAAAAGCGACATCATTCAGACAGAAAAGACTGATCAGCCTGTTCTTGTTGTACCGAATACCGCCGTCGCCCTTCGCGATGGGAAGCAGGTTGTGTTTACGGTAAAAGACGAAAAAGCGGTGGAAATTCCGATTGTCCCCGGTGAAAAATTCGCGGGATACGTGGAAATCAAAGAAGGTCTCATGGATGGTGATCTGGTTATAAATCGTATTAATGATCAAATCATCAACGGTGTGAAAGTACTGATACAATAAAACCACGGAGATATTATGTCTGAGATAATACAAATTAAAAACATTTCCAAATCCTACTGGCGGGATAAGTTTGAAATACCGGTTCTGAATAACATCAGTCTTTCCATCGAAGATGGCGATTTTATCGCTCTGATGGGGCCGTCGGGATCGGGCAAAACAACGTTGCTGAATTTGATTGCCGGGATTGACCGGCCCACCAAGGGAGAGATTGAAGTTAATGGCACGGTGATATCGACCCTGGGTGAATCCAGCCTGGCAAAATGGAGAGCCAGCAATGTGGGATTTATCTTCCAATTTTACAATCTTATCCCCGTTTTAACTGCGTTCGAAAATGTAGAACTGCCGCTTTTGCTGACAAAGTTATCAAAGGCGGAACGGAAAAAACACGTGGAAACGGCGTTGACGATCGTCGGTCTTGGTGACCGGATGAAGCACTATCCAAAACAGCTTTCCGGCGGGCAGGAACAACGGGTAGCCATCGCCAGGGCCATCGTTACAGATCCCTTGATTCTGGTGGCCGATGAGCCGACGGGTGATCTGGACCGCGCCGCGGCGGATGAAATTCTTACTTTGATGGAGCGCCTTAACAAGGAATTCAAAAAAACAATTCTGATTGTCACTCATGATCCCCATGCCGCCGAAAGGGCCAGGACCATGCATCATCTTGAAAAGGGCGATCTGATCAAATCGAGTAATAATTGATTTTGGGAAGGAATCATCATGAGGGTTTTCAAGCTTATATTTAAAAACGCGTTCCGGCATAAATTAAGGACATTGTTAACCGTTCTGGGTATCAGTATAGCGGTGATCGCGTTCGGTATATTGCGTACCGTGGTCACGGCCTGGTCGGCCGGTGTGGAAGCATCCGCGGCGGACAGGCTTGTTGTGCGTCATGCTGTGTCCTTTATTTTTCCGCTGCCATATTCCTATAAAGATAAAATCGCCAGGATTCCGGAAATTGAAATAGTCTCTTACGCCAACTGGTTTGGGGGGACATATATTGACAAAAATCAGTTCTTTGCCCGTATGGCGGTCGATCATGAAACCTTTTTTGACGTGTACCCGGAATTTGTTCTAAGTCCGGATGAACTGACCAGTTTTAAAAAGGAGAGGAACGCATGTGTTGTAGGCAAGGATATCGCCGAAAAATATGACTTAAAAATAGGTGATATAATGATCATGGACGGAGATATTTATCCTGGTCGCTGGGAATTTGTCGTGCGCGGTATTTATCAGCCGAAATTAAAATCCACTGACGCGACTCAAATGTTGTTTCACTGGGATTATCTAAATGAAAGAATGGAGAAAGATGATCCGACCCGGGCCAATGCAGTGGGCTGGTACATTCCCAAAATAAGTAATATTAACGATGCCAGTATAATTAGTGAGCAGATAGACAATGAGTTTAAAAATTCTCCGGCGGAAACGAAAACAGAAACGGAGCGCGCCTTTCAGCAGAGTTTTCTTTCCGCTTCAAGCGCGATAATCACGGCAATGAACGCCATGTCATTTGTGATCGTCGGTATCATAATGCTGGTTCTGGCGAATACAATGATCATGGCCGCCAGGGAAAGAACACGGGAATACGCCGTATTTAAATCGCTGGGATTTTCCGCATTTCATCTGATCGGGTTGATTTTGGGCGAATCCATGTTTATCTCTGCTATGGGTGGGGGACTCGGTTTGCTGCTTATTTATCCGCTGATCGGCGGACTCGGTGAAGCCATTCCAAAAGGCTTCTTCCCTGTCTTCCAGATCGAACCCATTACCATGATTTTGGGAATTGGCGCGGTTCTGCTCATCGGCGTTCTGTCCGCGATTTTCCCGATACAACGCGCGTTAACGACCCGTATCGTTGACGGATTCCGGTTTGTAGGCTAACGGTTTAAAGGAAATAAAATGAAAACACCATTTATATACACGATAAAGAACTTCAAAGCCCGGAAATTAACAACCGCCATAACTGTCGCCGGTATCGCGATGGTCGTGTTTGTATTTGCCGCCGTTCTGATGATGGCCTATGGCGTGCAAAAAACGCTGGTCGCTACCGGTAATCCGGATAATGTTACAATTATTCGAAAGGCGTCAAACGGTGAAATATCGAGCATCATTGACGGAGACACACAAAACGTGATCAGCACTCTGCCATATATCGCCAAAACAGCGGATGGTAAACAGATCATTTCCAAAGAACCGGTGGTAGTGATAAATTTAGAAAAGGCGATCGGCGGGTTGAGTAATGTGACCGTCCGGGGCGTTTCGCAGATATCACCCGTTTTAAATCCAAAGATTCAGATCAAAAAAGGCAGGATGTTTAATCCGTCTTTGAGAGAATTGATTGTGGGCGAGGCGATTTCGAAACGGTTTCTGAACGCGCAAATCGGAAAAAGGATTAAATTTGCCGGAAATGATTGGGAGATTGTCGGTGAGTTTACAACAAACGGCAGCGGATTTGATTCAGAAGTCTGGGGCGATGCCTTACAGTTGCAAGATGCGTTCAACCGCGGCAGTTCAGTTTCATCCGTAACTTTAAAACTCGACAATCAGGCCAACTTTGATCTGTTTAAAAAGGCGTTTGAAGACGAGCGGCGTTTACAGGAATTTGAGGCAAAAAATCAGCAGAAGTATTACGAAGAACAATCCGAATTTTTAGCGGGATTTATCAAGGTTATGGGCATTTTTATAACCGTGATTTTCAGCATCGGCGCCACGGTGGGAGCAATGATTACCATGTACGCCGCCGTCGCCAACCGCACGGTGGAGGTGGGGACACTGCGCGCGCTGGGTTTTCAACGGCGGAGTATTCTTACCGTTTTTTTGGTTGAGTCTTTGATCATAGCGCTGATCGGCGGGGTTATTGGGATTCTGCTGGCTTCAACGCTTCAGTTTTTTTCTATTTCCACACTCAATTTTGATTCCTTTTCGGAACTGGAATTCAGATTTGCCCTTTCTTCATCCATCGTAAATTCATCAATGATATTCGCGTTGGTCATGGGATTCTTTGGCGGCTTTCTTCCGTCTGTCAGGGCGGCACGGCTGAAAATCGTTGATGCTTTGAGGGCAGTGTAGAAGAAAAGTAAGAAGTAGGAAGTAGGAAGTAGGAAGGTTAAGATAAAAGATAAAAGAGTGAACTGCATCTTTCATCCTTCTTCTTACTTTCTCAAAACATGTCCATCAATTAATCACACAAATCAGAGTTCGGATTTCTTAATTGTCTGAACTGTGATTCACCTGATTACATGATAGGCGATGATTTAGGATTCTCAATTATAGACTCTTTCAGTAATGTAAATCCTTCATAGGTGAATAGGTTACACTTCAGACCGTCTTTT
>JBFXGD010000194.1:0-6301 GCA_050178385.1 Calditrichaceae bacterium | reverse complement strand
GACTGATTTCCGGGATCCGGGATGAATTTGGTATCGAGATTCCGCTCAGGACTATTTTTGAGAATCCTGTTATCCAAAGTCTGGCGAAAACAATTGATATGACGGGATCTTCCAAACATTATCAGTTAATAACCCGGGTTCTCAGGACCGATCAAATGCCGCTCTCATTCTCTCAGACGCGTCTATGGTTTATCGATCAATTATTACCTGACAATCCTTCATATAATCTTCAATCTGTTTATGACATTGAAGGGGATTTCCGAAAAGATATATTTGAATCCTGTCTGATGGAGATCATGCAAAGACATGAAACACTCCGGACAGAAATATTAAATCTGGATGGTAAAGCTTCTCTGCGGATCCATGAAAATGCACAGCCTGATTTTAAATTTATCGATTTAATGTCACTTGATTCAGGGGCGAAAACTGTGGAGGCTGATCGACTGACAGTACAAGAAGCATCCACACCATTTGATCTTGGAACCGCTCCTTTATTCCGGACCATGCTGATCCGGTTTGATAAGAACACTCACCGTGTCATTCTGACCTTTCATCATATTATATCCGATGGCTGGTCCATGTCTGTTTTTATCACCGAATTGACCAGGATGTACCGGGCCAGGTTGTTAAGTTTAACACCTGATCTGCCTGATCTGCCGATACAATACGCGGACTACGCCCACTGGCAGCAGAATCAATTGACTAAAGAACATTTTCAAAAAGGGCTGGATTACTGGATTTCAAGCCTTTCCGGAAGCGAACCGGTCATAGATCTGCCTGTTGACCGTCAAAGGCCCGCAGTTCCAACGGGAAAAGGGTCTTTCAAAAAGTTTGAATTATCCGAATCGATTTCCGGAAGGTTAAAGCAAATCACGGAAAATGAAAATTCAACAATGTTCATGCCTCTGCTTAGCGCGTTTTCTGTGCTTCTTAACCGATACTCCGGTCAGGAAGATATCTCCATAGGAAGCCCGGTTGCAAATCGTGACCGAACGGAAACGGAGAATCTAATCGGATTTTTTGTAAATACGATTGTGTTGAGAATAAATCTCTCAAATAATCCGGCATTTTCCGATATTCTCCATCAGGTTCGTGAAACGGCATTAAACGCGTTCAGCCATCAGGATATACCGTTTGAAAAAATAGTCGATGCACTCCATCCTGAGCGCAACACCGATCACACTCCCCTTTTTCAGGTGATGTTCGCTCTCCAGAACACCCCAAAACCGGAGAAAATAGATGTTGGTCTCGAACTTACCCCTATCGTTTCACATTCGGGTACGGCAAAATTCGATCTGACCCTTTTTATGCTTGAAGATGATGATCGTATCAGCGGCGCCATGGAATACAACACGGATATATTTGATGAATCGACTATCGATTTGATCCTTACCCATTTTCAAAATTTACTGGAAAGCATCGCCTTGAATCCTGCTGAAAAAATCAGCCGGCTCAACATGATTTCAGAAAAAGAAAGGTACAATCTTCTCACCAGTTGGAACGGCATCGAAAAGAGTCTTACACCCGATCTGCCGGTTCACAGGATTTTCGAAGAGCAGGCGCTAAGGACACCGGATCAAATCGCTCTCGAAATCGGCGCAACCCGCCTTTCATACAAAGAGCTTAATGAAGAATCAAACCGGCTTGCTCATTATCTCCAGGGTCTTGGAATCGGACCTGATTGTCTCGCGGGAATATGCATGGAACGTTCCGCAGAGATGATTATCAGCATCCTCGGTATTCTAAAATCAGGCGGCGCTTATGTTCCCATAGACCCATCCTATCCAAAAGAACGTCTGACTTATATCCTGGATGATTCAAAAGTACCGGTTCTGCTCACCAAATCCGGTATTCTGCAGGCGCTTCCTGATTTCAAGGGAAAAATCGTTGCTCTCGATAGTGATAAAGCCGTGATTCAAAAGCAGCGCTCTTCAAATCCTACCATTCCTGTCGAGCCGGATCATCTCGCTTACATGATTTATACATCGGGTTCGACCGGAAATCCTAAAGGAACAATGATCACCCATCATGGTCTGACAAATTATCTTAACTGGTGTCTGGATGCTTATCCGCTCAGCGAAGGCCGCGGCTCCCTGGTACATTCCACCATCGCGTTTGACGCGACAGTTACAGCCGTATTCACGCCACTTTTAACAGGAAAGACTATTACACTTTTGCCTGACAATTCTGATCTTGAAGCATTATCAAAGGCCCTGACAGAATATAAAGATTTTAATGTCATCAAAATCACACCGGCTCATTTGGAGCTTCTTAAACATCAGATCGCGCCATCAGAGGCGGCAGGCATCACCAGAGCATTTGTCATCGGCGGCGAAAATCTCACCGCGGATCAGATCGATTTCTGGCAAAAAAACGCCCCGGAGACATTGTTATTTAATGAATACGGCCCGACTGAAACCGTGGTGGGCTGTGTTGTTTTTGAAGCCCGCGAATGGAACGGTTCAGGATCCGTACCCATCGGACGCGCTATTATAAACACACAAGTTTATGCGCTTGACAGGGATTACAACACCGTCCCCGCCGGGGCGCGTGGTGAGCTGTTTATCGGCGGCGCAGGTGTGGCCAGGGGTTACCTAAACCGGCCTGATCTGACAGCCGAAAGGTTTGTCCCCGATCCGATCTCAGGAAAATCCGGCGCACGTTTATATAAAACCGGCGATCAGGTACGGTATCTGAAGAATGGATTGATGGAATTCCTGGGGCGTTCTGATGATCAGTTCAAAATAAGAGGATACCGCATAGAACCGGCTGAAATCGAATCCGCATTGAACCGGCACCCATCCGTTGTGGAAAGTGTGGTATTTTCACGGGAAGATGAATCCGGCAAAAGACAGTTGGCGGGCTATTTTGTAAGCGGTGAAGCCGAGTCACCCACATTAAGTGACCTGAGAAGTTTTCTTGGAGAATTGCTGCCCGATTATATGATTCCTGCCCACTTTATCCGGGTGGACAGCATTCCGCTCACATCAAACGGAAAAGTTGACCGGAAAGCTTTGCCAAAACCTGATAATCAGCGGTTGCAGACCGGGACGAAATTCGCGGCTCCTGAAACCGATAATCAGGTTATTCTCGCCGAGATCTGGCAGAATTTGCTTGGTCTGAAAAACATAGGTATTCATGATAACTTTTTTGAGCTTGGCGGGGATTCAATAATCATTATTCAGATCGCGGCAAAAGCGAAGCAAAAAGGACTGAATATAACTCCTGTACAGTTCTTCCGGTATCAGACGATCGCGCAGCTGGCTAACGTTGCATCGAGTACGGCATATTCTCAGGCGGAACAAGGACCGGTAACCGGCATCCTGCCATTAACACCTGTACAAAAGTGGTTTTTTGAACAGAATTTCCCTGAATTTAACCACTGGAATCAGTCAGTCTTATTAAGTTCTTCCGTAAAAGCGGATATTCCGGCGTTAAAAAAAGCGTTGACCGCGCTTATCAATCATCATGATGTACTAAGGCTGAAATTTTATCGAAAACAGGATACGCCTGGAGCTGAATTTGACGTTCCCTGCTCTGATATATCATTTGATTTTTTTAAGATTGCAGATCTGTCCGTTGAGGAACAAAAGAACTTTATTGAAACCAAATCCGCTTTATTACAGGCATCTCTAAATATCGAAACAGGACCTGTTTTTCGGTTCTCCTGGTTTGAAACAGGTAAAAATTCCGGCCGGTTATTGATGATTGTACATCATTTAGTCATCGACGGAATCTCATGGCGCATATTGCTGGAAGACCTGCAAACCGCCTACGCGCAAACCATAAGCGACGAGGAAATACAACTGCCCCCAAAGACCGCGTCGTTCCTGGAATGGTCGAAACGACTGAATTCCTTTACAAAAGATAAAATAAGTGAAAATGAGTTAAAGTACTGGTTGAACTTGTCTAAAGTACCGTTTAATAAGATTCCCGTTGATTTTCCCGGCGGCGTCAACACTGAAAGTTCGGTATCCGGCGTTCAGGTGTCGCTAAATCAGGATGAAACACGCGCGCTGCTGCAGGCCGTTCCTTCTGTCTACAATACGCAGATTAACGATATTCTTTTAACCGCGTTGTCTCTGTCTTACGCAGCGTGGACCGGCAAAAGATCTGTCGGGGTAACTATGGAAGGACACGGACGGGAGTCATTGTTTGACGATCTCGACATTTCAAGAACTCTGGGATGGTTTACGAGTCTCTTTCCGGTTAATCTTGAACTTGGTAAAGCGGTCAGGCCCGGCGATTGTATCAAATCCATCAAGGAGCAGCTCCGAAAAATACCTCGAGCCGGAATGAGTTATGGGTTATTAAGATATTTAAGTGATAATGATTCTGTTAAACAACAATTGAATGCCATCGAAAATTGCAGGATTTCATTCAATTATCTCGGACAATTTGATCAAAATTTTTCAAAAGACGCCGCGTTTACTCCGGCTAAGGAAAAAAGCGGAGCTGAACGCGGACCAAACAATCCAAGAACCGGAATGATAGACATTATAGGAACTATCAGCGGAGGCTGCCTGAAATTCTTGTTTAATTACAGCATCAACCTGCACAGAGAAGAAACAATCCATCAGTTCGCCAAAAATTTTATCGGAGAACTACGCAATTTAATCAGCCATTGTCAGTCACCCGATGCCGGAGATTACACAGCGTCTGATTTCAAACTCGCCGGGTTATCCGATGAGAAATTAAACAAGGTGCTTGACAGACTCAATCATACAAAAGGAAACCGATGAAGAATATTCAGAACATATATCCATTGTCGCCCATGCAGCAGGGTATGCTATTCCATACGCTGCTCTCACCCGAGACCGATGTTTACAGCGAACAACTCTCCTGTATTATATCCGGGGATTTAAATATTGATGCTTTCAGACAGGCATGGGAACAGGTTATTGAAAGACAGGATATTCTTCGAAGCTCTTTTATCTGGGAAGATCTGGATGAGCCGCTGCAGGTTGTCCATACGGAGGTCCGTTTGAGCTTCCGTGTCTTGGACTGGACAGCACAAGATGCAAAAAAGACTGACAGAACGATCCGGGATGCGCTGGCTGATGACCGGAAAGAAAAAATTGATTTATCCGCGGCGCCCTTAATGAACATCACCTTAATTCGACTTTCAGCGGATAAGTCCTGTTTTATCTGGAACTATCATCATTTGTTATTTGACGGCTGGGGACTGGGAATCATATTAAAAGAAGTTTTCACGCTATATGACGCTTTAAGCAAAAAACGGAAATTAACTCTTGAACCGGTTTATCCCTATAGCGATTATATAGCCTGGCTGAAAGCACGTGATATCGAAGAAGCAAAGCAGTTCTGGAAAAAAATGCTCTCCGGATTTACCAATACCGCTCAATTGGGTATTGCCAAACGAAGTCAATCACTTGAGACGGGATATTCAAAAAAATCTCTGACTTTATCTAAAAAATTGTCAGAATCGTTGTCCGCCTTCTCCAAAACCAACAAATTTACTCTCAACACGCTGTTCCAGGGCGCGTGGGCTATTTTGTTAAGCCGTTACAGCAATAATGATGATATCGCTTTCGGCATCACGGTTTCCGGCCGGCCCGCTGAACTGAAAGGCGTCGAATCAATGGTAGGTTTGTTTATCAACACCGTTCCCATAAGGATTCAGCTGAAAGCTGATGATAATATACCGGAATTTTTGGGAAATGTTCAGTTCAATCATTCACAATTACTACAGTATGATTTTACGTCGCTTGTGGAAATCCAGGCCGCCAGCGAAATCCCGCGCGGCTCTCAGTTGTTTGATTCCATCATGGTATTTGAGAATTACCCAATTGATGATTCTCTGATCAACCGGGACAGTTCCATCAAAATTGAATCGGTCCAGTCATTTGAACGCACAAATTATCCAATCACTCTGGTTATCTCCCCCGGAAAGCTCATCGGAATTGATCTCGCCTATGAAGAAAAATTCTTCGATGAGAAGATCATCAACAGGATTTTTGAACATCTCGTGAGAGTGCTTGAAAACTTTTGCGAAAAACCGGAGATGAAAATCGGTCATTTGAATATTTTGTCCGAAAAAGAACGCTCTTTGCTTCTTCAGGCCTGGAATCATAGCAAAAAACCTTACCCGGATACTCAAACAATACCCGAATGGTTTGAAAAGCAGGTGAAAAACGCCCCGGAAAAACTGGCCGTCGTTTTTGAAAATGAAAAACTGACCTATGATGAATTAAACCAAAAAGCCAATCAGGCGGCGCGCTTTCTGACAAAAAAGGGTGTCAGCGCGGAGACACTCGTCGGTATATGCATGGATAAATCT
>JBFXGD010000193.1:0-6322 GCA_050178385.1 Calditrichaceae bacterium | reverse complement strand
TTTGGGTAAAAATCTGAAGTTTTGTCAGGGAAATTATTATAATCAGCAGGATTCACTTCTCTGGACGAGCATAAGTCCTTACAGCATCAAAAAATTTTGCGCGGCCGCGGATTCAGTAAAAAGAAGTGATTTGAAGACATTTTATCAGAAAAAAGAAATAAATAAAAGTGTACAACTATATATCACCGGAAATTTTGACCAGCAGAAGATCATTCCTTTAATATTAGCACAAGCTGATACCTGCAGGGAAAAAGATTTTGATCAGACAATATTATCCGCCGAACGGGATGCTTCTAACTCATTAAGAATGATGTTCAACCCGGAATATTACATGCTTAGTATTCAGCTGCCACCGGTCAAAAAGGAAACCATACTTGGGGAACTTTTTCTGATTAATGCGGTAAAGAAATATTTTTTAAATAAACTTGCTGATGATAATATAAAAATTTATTATCCATGGAGTTCCGAAAACCGGGAATTGACTGTGGTGATAAAGCGGGATGCCGTTGAACCGAATTTTGTAGACAATTTCAGGGTTTTTCTTGTTGAACTTAACCGGGTTGATGAAGCGCGGATCAAAGAGTGGTACTATAACGAACATCTCATCCATATCAGAGGAATTTATTCTGACTTCAACAAAAACAGGCGTCTGCTTCTTATGATGCAGAAATATCTTAATGACGCCGAGTACCTGTTTAAAATTTATCCAAGGGAAGAGTTTCCGGCTGATGATACTCAGCAAGCTTTGCGAAGGATTCTGATAATGAATGATTTAAATATTGGTTTTCCGCCGGATGATGTCATCTATCCCGTGGAATAATAAATTTTAAAGATAAAATGGCAATTGATAAGAAATCCAAGGAATTGAGTAAATACTGACCATCGTTTGCATTTAATAATGATTGAAGTGTGAAAGGGAGATTGTTAATGTTGAATCCATATATTTTCAGAGAATATGATATAAGGGGTGTTGTTGATAAAGATTTGACTGACGAAGTAGTATTGCTTCTTGGAAAAGGATTTGGCACATATTTTCGAAAAAATAACGCTTTGAAAATATCACTCGGAGGAGATGTCCGGCTTTCCACAGAACGTTTTCGTAAAAAAATAGCGGAAGGAATCCGTTCTACCGGAGTCGATGTGGTGGATATCGGGCCGGTTCCCACACCGGTGCAGTATTTTAGTATGCATCATCTGAAAGTGGATGGAGGGGTTCAGATTACCGGCAGTCATAATCCGCCCGAATTCAATGGGTTTAAAATCACTTTAAAAAACGCGCCGGTTTATGGAGATGCCATTCAGGAAATCAGGAAGATAATTGAGAAAACTGATTTTCTCTCCGGAAACGGCGGATATACGAAGGAGTCGGTGAATGATGAATATATGGAAGTCATTAAGAAAGACATAAATATCGAACGCCCTATAAAAGTTGTTCTGGATTCGGGAAACGGCGCCGCGTCTCTGATTGCTCACCGGCTGTTTAAAGAGATGAATGTCGAAACGATCGATCTCTTTGATACACCCGACGGGAATTTTCCAAATCATCATCCGGATCCCACCGTTGTTGAAAATATTCAGGAACTGATAAATACTGTCCGCGAAACAGGGGCGGATCTCGGCATAGGGTATGACGGTGACGGAGACAGGATTGGGGTTGTGGATGAGAAGGGTGAAATTATCTGGGGTGACCGGTTGATGATCATTTTTGCCAGAGATATTCTGAAAAATCATCCCGGGGCGCCGGTTATATTTGAAGTGAAGTGTTCACAGGCTTTGCCGGAAATGATAGAAAAATTCGGCGGACAACCGGTCATGTGGAAAACGGGGCATTCAAATTTAAAGAAAAAGATGAAAGAAACCGGATCGCCGCTTGCGGGAGAGATGAGCGGACATCTCTTTTTTGCCGATCGTTTTTACGGGTTTGATGACGCTATCTATGCTTCTGCGAGGATGGTGGAACTTCTGTCAAAATCGGATAAAAAAATGTCTGAACTGCTTGAAGATGTTCCTCAATATTATTCGACTCCGGAGATCCGAGCGGAAGTCTCGACAGATGAAGAGAAATTCATAATTGCTCAAAAAGCAAAGGAGTATTTTTCATCAAAATACGAAGTCATCGATGTTGACGGCGTCAGGATCCAGTTTGGAGACGGATGGGGACTGGTGAGGGCATCCAATACTCAGCCGGTTCTTGTTTTACGCTTTGAAGCGCGCACTCCTGAGCGGATGGAAGAGATCAAAAATCTGGTTGTTAATAAGTTGACCGAATTTGGCGAAATTTCGATCTAAAATATTTTTAAAAATTTATTTGGGATATCTTGTTTTTCTAGTTTCTGTTGTTAAAATATGTTCTGTTTATAAAAAATTAAAATATCCGTAAATTGGAATCTATTATTTATAGTTTTTTTCTGCGCAATAAATCTCAATAACCTGATGTATATCGCTGTAAATATGAATTCGCTTTTTGCAGCATTTTAGGAGAATTCAATAAAATGAATGATGATATATATTTAAGCATCGTCATACCCTTAAAAAATGAAGATGAATCAATCCCGATTTTATCGGAAGAAATTCAGAAGGCTTTGTATACTTTTGGCGGAAAATGGGAATGCCTGTTTGTGGATGACGGGTCAACAGACCGGTCCGCTGAAATTATCGGGAATCTTTGTGATGTACACGATAATTACTTTCTGATTCGCTTTGAAAAAAATCATGGTCAGTCTGCGGCGCTGTCAACAGGATTCAGATTGGCAAATGGCAAACTAATCACCATGCTTGATGCGGATTTACAAAATGATCCGGCGGATATCCCCAGGTTGGTCAGGCATCTTGAAACGGAACAGGTGGATCTTGTCAACGGAATCAGATTAAAACGTCAGGATAATTTTATTCGAAAAATTTCTTCAAAAATCGCAAATGGTTTTAGAAATTGGGTAACAAAATCACATGTCACGGATGTTGGGTGTTCCATACGTGTTTTCAAAAGAGAATGTATTGATAATGTCCCTGTATTTAAAGGGATGCACCGGTTTCTCCCCACACTTATTGAATTGAACGGATTTAAAATGTCTGAGTTTACGGTAAACCACAGGCCCCGAATTCTTGGTAAAACAAAATACGGTATAAATAATCGGTTGTGGGTAGGAATTGCCGATACTTTCGCGGTAAGATGGATGCAGAATAGATTTGTCGGCGGTAAGATTAATTATTCCGTTATAAGCGGGAGGAAAATAAAAGATGGTAAATAAAATATGGCTGATTATCGGATTTTCAGGACAGGCGTTTTTTGGTTCGCGATTTATCGTTCAATGGATTAGCAGTGAGCGGGCCGGGAAGAGCTATTTCCCAAATGTCTTTTGGTACCTGAGTATTGTAGGTTCAATTCTCTTGTTATCATACGCGATTCACCAGAAAGATCCGGTTTTTATTCTCGGTCAGGTTACAGGGGTTTTCATATATGGCCGGAATCTGTTTTTGATAGCTAAGGAAAAGAAAGGCGCGGCGGAATAACGGGATGGCTAAGAAAAATGTTCTTTTATTAATATTAATTTCTCTATCAATTGCCTTTATATTTCAGGGCTCCCGGGGACTTTATGAAACAACGGAAGGCCGCTATGCGGAGTCGGCACGAGAAATGCTGGAAACCGGAAACTGGCTGATTCCGCAGTTGGACTATGAGCCTCACTGGACAAAACCGCCGTTGTCATATTGGGCAATCGCCGCGGGGATAAAACTGTTTGGCGTGAATAGCCTGGGCGCCCGTTCAGCAAACGCGTTTTTCTATTTGTTATTAATTTTCCTGGTTTACGCTTTAGGAAAAACCATATGGGATGACAATACAGGATATGTATCCGCGATTGTATTCGCGACATCTCCTTTTATGATCGCGGCCGAAAATAATGTTTCGACGGACATGATTTTATCATTTTGGGAACTGCTTACGGTGTTTGCGTACTGGAAAGCGGTTAGGCAGAATGGTAAACGTGGGCAGGGATGGATCGTTCTGGTCTGGCTCGCTTCAGGTCTCGGCTTTTTAACAAAGGGACCTCCCGCTTTACTCTCATTGTTAAGTATTATAGTTTTTCATACCATCAGATTAAGACAGGGCCGTGAATTACCGAGATTAATGACTTTCTCCGGAATTTTTGTTTTTATCATATCCGCTTTTTCCTGGTATCTGTATGTGGTACTGCGAACCGAAGGTCTTCTTGATTATTTTTTGAAGGATGAAGTAGTCTCCCGTGTGTTTTCAGACAAGTTTCACAGGAATCCCGAATGGTATAAACCGGTGGTTATTTACCTCGGGCCGCTTTTCCTCGGTTTGATTCCATGGGTATTTTTTTGGCCGAAGATAAAGTTACTGATCTCTCCCGATAAAATGCGTTTCTTTTTTAAGAAAAAGATTCTACAAAACGAAATTATGTTGTTTCTTTTTCTGTGGCTGCTTATACCTGTAGTCATACTTTCCATCTCCAGAAGCCGGCTGCCGTTCTATGTTCTTCCTTTTGTACCGCCACTTGCTCTTGTGACAGGCAGGGGGATGGTCAGGGCATTCAGACAAGACAAATTATTCAGAATAGCACACAAGACCGCCTTAATTACCGGGGTTGTATTGATCGCCGGAAAAGGGATTGCCGCATATGTGGATTCACCTAAAAGTATGAGCCAAATGTACAGGGCCGTCGAAAATGAATCTGATCAATCCACAAAATTTATGCTGTATCATCGCGATAAACTTTATGGTTTACAGTTTTATCTGAACGGGAAATTAGAGCGGATCCAATACGATCAGAAGCAGGATACTCAAAAACGGAGTCCCGAAACGGTTCTTCAGGAGATCATAAACAAACCGGAAATAACCTATATCATTATCACTGATCACCGGAATCACATTTTCCAGGATATGCTCGACGAAATGAAAATCCCGTATAAATTGAAGCTTCATCAGAAAAAATATAATCTTATTACCATCCATAAAACCAGAACATGATCGCCTGAATCCTATTAACAAAAAATAAACAAAATTTTATATATTTATTTTTAAACTGAGTATTCTATTGCTATATTCGACCAAGAACGTAGTATATTCGACTGACTTGTCGAGCTGTGTTGGTGATTCAGTATACCCTGTGAGGATCATATTCCCATAAATCAGGATATTATATAATGAAAGAAAATTGGCATAATAATTGAACTCTCCTGCCAAAAACTAAAAAGGGAAACTGCTATGGGAAAATGGATTTTTTTGATTTCAGTACTGATCATTTCTGCAGGAAATGCTTTTGCGCAGCTTAGCAAAGATATCAGTTTTTCATCTTATTATGATGATAATATGTACCGTACTCCGGAAAAAACTGAGGATTTGATCAATAATTTTCAAATAGGACTGAGTTTTCATCCGGATGATTCGGGCGCCAATCTGTATTATTCAGCGGATCTGGTTTTTTACAGAGAAAATTCCAGGAGAAATTTTTCAATACATAATCTGGGATTTAACTATTCGATTCCATTTGGTGAAAACCGGAAGCAAACATTTTATTTGGGCACAAGTCTGTCGACACGTATAAACGGGACAGATTATGAATATTATGATTACTCACAGATCTATGCCTACGCGAATTTTCGATTTAATCTGCCATTTATATTATTAAAAACAGGATATAATTTCAGATACAGAGGATACACCAATATTCCGGATTTGACAAACTCACGCCACTATATATTTGCTCAGATGAGTAAATCGTTTCCCACAAAAACTTCACTGATACTGGAAGGGGATTGGGGATATAAAGGTTTTTCCGGGAGTGAAACATACTATTCAACCACATCCGGCGGAGGCATGGGCGGAGGTCGCGGAGGCGGGATGCTGCCTACAACAGATGTTTCCGTATCATCAACAGAGATACCAAGCATGAGTCAGGTTGTCATCCTGGGAAGAATAGCTCAGTCATTTCACCCGCGGATAGGAGCCAATATACAATATAAAAAACAAATCAGTCTGACTGATGAGACCAACTATCTCAATTCTGATTCATATTACCAGGATGAAGAACTTTTTGATGATCCTTTCAGCTACAGCAGTGATGAGATGACATCAAAAATCACCATTTTGTTCCCCTGGGCGGTAAAACTTGGTGTCAGCGGGAATTTAATCTCAAAAGAATACATAAGTGAAACTGCATATATTTCGGCAGATGATTCACTTGCCGCGGGCGGAATCAGGGAAGATGACCTAAAGGCGGTTTATGTTAATCTATCTAAGACGTTCCATGCGGATAAATCATGGTTGAATGCTTTAAGAATAAGTTTTGACTATGTCTAC
>JBFXGD010000192.1:0-6350 GCA_050178385.1 Calditrichaceae bacterium | reverse complement strand
ACCGCTGAATCGGCAATTGTGCTGATATACCTGTTCCCCTTTTCGTCAAGCGACTTTCCTGCATGCTTCCTTAATAAATCCACAAATCCGGAAACGTGTCTCAGGGGCGCCCGCAAATCATGAGAAACGGAATAAGAGAATGATTCGAGTTCTCGGTTAGCGATTGCAAGTTCAGCGGTACGTTGATGTACCCGTGTTTCCAGCTCTTCATTTAATGATCGCGCTTCGCTGTATAATTTAGCGTTATCCACTGCCTGAGCGGCCCTTAACGCCAGATCTTCAGCGAGTTTTAGATCGCTTTCTGTAAAATTTCTACTCCCGCCTATCAATCCAAAAGTGATGACGCCGAGTATTTTTTCTCTTGATATCAGCGGAACAACCATACCTGATTTGGGATCCATGTCATGGATAAATCTATAATGTTCTTCATCCAGTGTAATTTTTGGCATCATTTCATCAGTTATTTCCGGATATAGTTCCGACTTTCCCGTTAAGACCACTCCCTGAAGACCAAATACGGCATCTGGATTAATCGCATAGCAAGATTTTAATTTCTTTGCGCGTTCGACAACAGCCGGATCCTGGTGCGCCACGCTGACAAGGCGAATCCTGGCACCATTTTCCTTAATAAAGACGGTGCAGATGTCCGCCAGACCGGGGATGGTCATTTTTGCAAGATTTTCGAGTGTAATATGATAATCAAGAGAGGTATTCATTGTCCTGCTGGCTTTTACCAGAAATGTGAGATTCTTCTGCGACTCGAGCAATTCTTTTGACTTATGACGCGCGGTTTGAGCTAAATAGGTTGTAAACGCCAGAAGAATGGCCAGCAAAAAGCCGATGGAAAGCACCAATTTGGGTAGCGGTGTTTCCAGATCCGCGAGGGAATGGGTTCCCGGCCATAGTTGAACATTCCATTTAACACCGTAAGGATTGACTTGAAATTCTTTTTTCCATTCAATTATGCCCGGGCCGGGTTGTTCTTGTCTGTCATATATTTTATTGTTACTGTCTTGAATTAAAATTGAATAAGAATCCAGATGGGTATCATGAATGGCTATTTTAAAAAAAACATCCGAAGACAGATAAGCTGATATGAATCCATCGAACTGATTATTTTTAAAAATCGGTATGCAAATATAAAATCCAGGCATCTTATCAAATAAAATTTCGGATTTTGATATCATTGCTTTGCGAAGATCATATGCTTTTATTAATGCATCAAGGTGAGGTTTACCCTGATTATTATGATTATATTCATGTTTTATGGAATCAGAAGACACCTGCCATTTAACCTTATAATCAGAATCGATCCACTCAAGGATCATAATCCCGGGATAATGTTTTATATATAACGCGGCGTCCGATTCCCACGCCGACTTTTCCGGTCTTCCCCAGATCTCCCAGCGTTTGCCCATCCGTTCAAGAGCGCCCACCCTGTCTTTTGCAAGATTTTCAATTTCATGTTGAATAGAACGGGCGGTGATGGTGGTGGTTCTGTCAATATTTTCCTTTAATTCCGCCAGCATCGCCTGCCATAGAACGAGCGTTAGAAAAATCACACCCGTGAATACAACTGCGGGAAGCCAGCGGTGCAGTGTCCCCTTGCCGGTTTTTTCAATCTGAAAGGCCCGGGCGATCACCCCGGTACCGATCAAACCAAATCCGGCAATAATGTTAAGATCCATACCCTCTTCTCCAAATACCGGGAAATGAATCCCGCTAACATAAGAAAAGGATGCGACCAGCGCCCGGCCCGCGATTAAAATACCGAGAACCCCTAATAGCAGGGGACGGAGGAAAAGACGAGTGGTAATGCTCATACATAGAATAGACACACCACATAATAGAAAAGAATAGGCTATATATCTGAATAACGCATCCGTGTAACCCACAATTTCATTAGGTAATGTACTATCCGTTATTGAAAAAATCCAGTCCGCGCCAACAATTTTATAATAGACAAAAAGTGCGAATATGCTCGATACGATGATTATGATACCCGCAGCGACGCTAGGTAGTTTTTTATTCTGAATTCCGGAAAGTAAGCCGATGCCGCATAGAAGAAATCCAAGTGAAGTATTATGATGAATCGAAACATGGGCCGGAAGTAAATTCATCACATGCTGATTCTGCATAAACCAGCCGATTAATCCGGTTATGCCAATCACAGTCGTCAATCCGCCCGATAGAAACACTATCAACCGTGACCAATCTTTCTCCAGACGTATTTGATACATTAAAACAGGCTCTTTTCTCAGTTGGAGTTCGATTAAATTTATCAAATTTCTAATCGAGATAATCTATATTTTCGATCCCAATCAAATCGACTGTAATAAAAAGAACTTTTAATGACGGATTAAATTCCACCAATTAATAGTATTATAATTTATAAAAATATTTTATGCAAGTGCTTGCACGATAAAAAGCAATTTAAATTCAGCGCAGAACCCGATACTATCAAACCTGCAAAAATATCATAAAATATCATAAAATATCGCATTTAACTTTCAACAGCCATAAAATATTTCCGCTGATTAAATTTTATGAGTGTAATTTATTCAAATTACCACATGGGAAAAAGACTTTTGTCACAATTTAGATTAAAGAAAGAATGAATGCTAAAAATAAACCCGTAACTTACACGGTTAGATCAGAGCAATTTAATCACAGATTCGGCCTAAATTCCGGGCCGAATTTATTCTTCTCCTGTTCATGATTCTGACGGTATAATTTGAGGGTGATCTTTTTGACAGTTGCGCAAAATACAATTTCGGCGTAAAATCGGTCACATTTAAATCACATTTTTGTATAAGGATATTCCAGTCAAATCCCGGATGCAGATCCGTTTTATCGGCCCGTACATGGTGATGCCCGATTATCCCTCTGTATTCGCGCGCGCCTGGAATATAATCAATATGAGCGACCGGTGTCCGCCGCGGAACCTGGTAATTGGCGCATAGATAGTTTACCAGTTCCGTTGTGGCAATTAATTGCGCTTCTGTGTATGCCGCGAAAAAACGATAGGAATTTCTCCATTTTTTGCCATAATCAAAAACGTCGCCGGTAAATTCGGTAGCGGGTGATACACGGTCAAAAGCATAGAACCGGCTTCCCCGGGCAATCAGACCGCCTTCGGATGCCAGTTCAATTCCGATGCTTCTTCTGTCGTGTATTCCTCCGCTGCCGGCCAATCCGAGATGAAAAGCCCAGTACGCGGGATTAAATATTTCATATATCGTTCCATCGCGTTCCACGATATAAGCGGTGGCGACTCTCCTGGGATCATAATTCTGCCACCAGTAAAATGTGCTGACAGCCGAGCCTCCGGCCGTATGATGCAGAACGATCAAATTTTTATAACCGGCATCCAAAAAATACTGATCCCGGGATAGCCGCAGATTTGTATTAAATTCCGGTATCATAAACAAATTTCCGAAAAGCTCAAAATGCTTTTATTTCACCGCTCTCATTGAGTTCGATCGGCACCATATCAATTTCATCGGGAAACTGGGCGAGAACCCTCTTACTCAGTTTTTTTACTGAAATAATTACACCGATCCGGCCGTCGCGCGTGTTTCCTATGCCAACCGCGACCACATTTCGTTTTTTAATCCAGGCCCCTTCGTATTTCTTTTTTACATCCCGGACTTTCTGAATATCCATGTTCAACTCATAATTCCTCTTATTCAATAAACCTTTATTTTATACGAATAAATTTTTTAATCGCTCCATCTTATATCCGGTTATTACGGCAGGGTTACCTGCAATAAACTGAATACATCCTGAATCCTGTTTATGATGGTGCTCGTGTTACTCCCGGCAAAGAGAAGTCCCACAATTTTATTATCATCGCTCAATACGGCTGACCCGCTGTCTCCGCCCTGACTCATATTTCCCGCCATCAACTGATCAACAAAGGTGGCGATCTTATTTGTGCCATAGCTTACCTGGACAGTTACATCGATTTGAATGATATTCCCTGTTGTCAGCCCGGTGGTCCTTCCACTTTTTTTAACACTCATTCCGAGGGATCCTTCGGCACTTCCGGCTATTGCGCCGATTCCCAGAATTTCATTTTTTACAAAATCCTGCTGAAGTGGTTCCGCCAGCGCGCAGTCCACTTTATTTGAACTCGCGGACGGCCTGTAACTATGCAACCGGGTTTTGCTGCCGAACAATGCGGCCAACCCGTTTAAAATTCCCGCCGCGGCGCTGCCGATCTGGCAGGGCCCTGTTCCTCCTCCATTGCCTCCGTCATCAAATTCGATTTTGATAAATTCATCCAGTTTGGCGATATAATCCTGAGGATATTTTCCCCCGTCATACGGGCCGGGCTGAAGGATAGCGTCTCCTTTAGTGGCATTGTTACTGTTCGCGAGTACATGATTATTGGATATAATGAACAATTTGTTGTTTTTCTTTACAAGACATCCCAGTGTACCGGCTGTGATATCTTTATGCCCGATACTCACGCCTCCCGGAGCGGGCCGGAATCGCCCGGTCGGAGGCTGAAAGGCGTGAATCAATCCTGTGGGATAAACATCGGTAGGGATGTTTTGAATACTCGCGGGTATCAATTCCATCGCGCTGAGGGCATTTTTGGTTTTTTTTGTGTCCACTGAGCAGATTAATGCCAGCTCTTTTGTCCGTTCCCCTTGTGTCGTTTTATAACCAATTCCAGTAGCAATAACGTTTGGCTTGCTATGCAGCTCCTTACGGGCTTCTACTAAAATTCTTCTTGCGTCTTCCAATTTCACGGCCATACAACCCCCTGTCTGGTTAATAATACATACGAATCAAGTCCTCTGTAAAAATAATATTTTTTATAATCAGGCAAACATATTTGTAAATTATTTATTTAACAAAAAAGCCGGTCTTAAAAACGAAACTTTGACAAATTAATAAATTATTTTCCTTTCACGGTAAAAAAAGATAAAGCTTCACAGGGACTCCCGCGAAGCTTTATCACCAATCTCATTGAAAAACACCCGGTGGCTGATATACGCTAATTTCTCTCTGATGATTAAAATTTTGAGATAATTTATTAATTTCCATGCGCAAACCAGGGTCCGGAATCATTTTCTCTGTAATAATTAAATTCTTCAGGCTTACTTTTAGAATCAGAAGCGTAAAACCGGCAATCACCTCTGACATTTGGAAATTACAGTGCCCGTATCTGAAAACAGGGATATTGAAATGCTGCCGGGCGCTTCCGGATTGAAATATCTTCTGGTTGTAAAGCGGTTCATGCCAGTAAGGAACAATCGGATCACCTGTTGTATGCATCGTAACCAATGGATTGATCAGCTCACCGGATGTCTGATATCTCGCTTCAATTTCCGTCACGGCGCTCTCATCAGCCTTAAATCTCCCGATATTCATATTGAGCAATAAATCGTTTTCAGATCCGGAATAGAAACGCGTCATATTATCAAACGGCTGCCCACCGAGCTTTTTGATCGCGTCATTGGTGGCGAATACTGTATACCAAAGTATGCCTATCACCGTGGATTCAATTGATTTTGAATCTTTCAGGTCAACCGGTGCGCGTGTGACACGGAGTAACTGCCGCGTTGATTGCGGATTTTCGGCGATCACGTTTTTAATCCGTGGTTCATATTTTGAAGACCAGTTCATCATTACTTCCTCAGGGACATCGACGGCGGTACCGGGAATTATGTTTGGAAAAAAGTAGTCAAATACAACCCGGAAATCACTGAAATAGTCGATCTGCTTTTTAAAATCCCCCACCGGGCCGCATGTCGCGAGGCCTCCGTCAAATACTCCGGGATACATTTCTATCCCCAGAGCAGTGACAGCGCCGCCTTCCGAAGCGCCTATGAGATAGACATATTCAGGATCACCGTGACCTGATTTAAAAATCTCAGTCAGTTCAACAAGATCCTGCACCGCATCCGGTATGATCAGTCCGTTATCCCGGTAACTCGATGTGGCGAACGCGTATCCCATCTGATTAATGATCTCAGAGATCGTGGTACCGTCTATTTCATTATCCTGAACGGCTAGGGGTTCATCAGGCGCCACATACCCGTGGGCATATACAACCAGTTCTCCATTCCAGTCATCAGGTACACAAATCCTGTAATACGCTCCGCTGTTCTGGATTCCATCTTCGCAGGTTTGAGAGACCCCATTCTCAAGAAGCCGGACACTTTTCACAATATCTTTTTCACCGGACTGCTCCGGCTGCGTTTGCATATCTGAACAATTATAAGCGATTCCGGAAACTAAAAACACAGGGATAAAAATCATTCTTTTTAGTATTTTCTGGAGCATGGGAACCGCCTTTCAATTATTTCATCATTTTTTCCTTTGCCCTGTCACGC
>JBFXGD010000191.1:0-6366 GCA_050178385.1 Calditrichaceae bacterium | reverse complement strand
GTAAGAAGTGAGAAGTAGGAAGTAAGAAGTTTAAGATAAAAGATAAAAGAAAAAAGAAAAAAGAGTAGAGGTACAGCACGCTGTGCTTGAAGTAGGAAGTAAGAATTAAAGAGCGTTAAGAGAAAAGGGTTAAGAGTGCAAGAGTAGGGGCTATCCAGCTTTCCCGAGTGTTCATCCCGCCCGCCAGAGGCGGGTTTTAGAAAGATGGATCTTCTGTTTACCCGGGATATTTATTCGGACAAAAAAAAAGATTCCTCCTGAATGACATGTTTACGTTAGTTGCAGGGAACTGTCTGTCCGAAATAATGTGCGAAGTAGGAAGTAAAAAGGACAAGAACATAATGTCATTAGAAGTTTTTAGTAAAAGCAATAGACTCGTTTATCTTTATGTCATGCCTGCGGTTATCGTCATGGCGCTGGTGGTGCTTTATCCATTTATATATAACGTGATTATCTCCTTTTCCAATATGAGCCTGACCCACTTTACGGACTGGAGCTTTATAAATGTAAAAAATTATATCAATGTCATTTTGGACGGGACATTCTGGTATTTCTTTTTTAAGACTGTTTTATGGACAGGATTGAATCTCGTCTTTCATGTGGGAATCGGTGTCCTTCTGGCTCTGATCATCAATGAAGATATCAAAGGGAAGACCTTTTTTCGCACCGTGCTGATCTTGCCATGGGCAGTACCCCAATACATAACCGCGCTCACCTGGCGCGGTATGTTCAATAATGAATATGGGGCGGTGAACTTGCTCCTCGGTAATTTATTCGGGTTTGAAATCCCATGGCTTTCGACTGAGTGGGGAGCGTTTACCGCCTGCCTGATTACCAATATCTGGCTTGGATTTCCGTTTATGATGATTATCGCCCTCGGAGGGCTTCAGAGTATCCCCTCAAGTCTTTATGAAGCAGCAGAAATTGACGGCGCGAGCAGGTGGCATCAGTTTAAAAATATCACTGTTCCATTATTGAAACCGGTTATGGTGCCGGCAGTGACCCTTGGAGTTATCTGGACATTTAACAACTTTAACGTCGTCTGGCTGGTAAGTAACGGGGGGGAACCATCTGATACGACTCATATACTTGTATCCTGGGTTTATAAGGCAGGATTCACCTATTTCCGCATGGGGTATGCCGCGGCATTTTCCATGATCATTTTTGGGATATTGCTGATTTTCAGCTGGAAATTTATAAATCGCACCAAGGCTACGGAGAGTGTGTATTGAAGTAGGAAGTGGGAAGTAAGAAGTGAGAAGTAGGAAGTGAGAAGTAGGAAGTAAGAAGTAGGAAGTAAGAAGTGAGAAGTAGGAAGTTGGAAGGAAGAAGAAGGAAGAAGAAAGATGCTGGAAGTTTAGATAGGGAAATGACTGTCCGGATTGGGAAAAAGAAGCGCGGACGGGTGTTCGGTTCAAAATATTGTCTGTTAAATTATATGTTTGAAATTTAATTGAGGGTTTCATGGCTGCGGGAATAAATAAACTAACAAAACCGGAAAAAATATTTTCATATGCGATCTTAACAATTTTTTCTTTATTTTCCATTTATCCGATTTTGGTGGTTTTTTCGATTTCTTTGCGTCCGGGCGACAGATTGCTCAGTAAGTCTCTGGCGATTATACCTGAAAATTTTACATTTCAGACTTATGCCGATTTGTTTTTACAGCAGCCATTTCTTAGATGGATGGCAAACAGCCTGTTTGTTTCCGTCCTGGTGACAATTTTTGCCGTGACCCTGGCAGCGACGGCAGGGTATGCCTTCTCCCGTTATAAATTTAAGGGGAGAGATTCTTCAATGGTTGGATTGATTACAACGCAAATGTTCCCGGTAACCATGCTATTGCTGCCATTGTTTATCATGCTCATTAAGATCGGTGCTTATGACAGCTATGTGGGGCTAATTATCGCCTATTCTGCCACGGCGCTTCCATTTACTATCTGGCAGATGAAAGGATATTACGATACAATCCCCTACAGTCTTGAGGAGTCCGCCACTATTGACGGTGCCGGACAGTTTCGAATTTTTTATCAGATTATTCTTCCGCTTGCTCTGCCGGCATTGGCGATCACTTCTCTTTTCTCATTTATGACGGCCTGGTCAGAATATCTGGTAGCCGCAGTACTCATACAGGATCAGGATTTGTTTACGCTGCCAATGGGATTGAAATTGTTTTCATCAAATATGGAAGTCGCTTGGGGATTGTACTCCGCGGGAGCGATTGTCGTCAGTATTCCAGTGGTCGTTTTGTTTATGAGCCTAAGCCGCTGGCTGGTATCAGGACTTACGTTAGGAAGCGTAAAAGGGTAAAACAAACATGAAAAAAATAAAAAAAATCATTAAATTTGCATTTACGGGATTATTGCTGCTTTTAATTTTGACCGCGTGTAATTCTGAGCCCGGAACGATTGGCGAATTGCTTGAAAATATGGGTAAATCACCGTCTGAAGAAAAGGCGATGTTACTGATCAAACTAATCGACAAAAACGAAACATTTCCAATTGTTGAAGATTCTAATGTATTCTTTATTTATAAGGGCAAAAGCGATTCAGCGGTATCTCTTACGGGTGATATGAATAGTTGGGATAATAACGGCATAAGAATGTCAGGGATCGAAGGGTCAGACGTATATTATGCAAAACAGTCCTTCCCTGAAAACACCCGTTTGGAATACAAATTTATCATTGACGGGAAATATATAATGGATCCGCTGAATGAGATCACCGACATCGGGGGCTATGGCGAAAATTCGGTGCTTATGATGCCTCTCTACGTGTTTCCGAAGAGCATACTATACAGAAATTTAGCGGTATCCGGTAGAATTGATACAACGGATTTTAAAAGCGTCATATTGAATAATACCAGAAAAATATATTTCTATTCACATCCGGGATGCGGAAAGAGCGCGCCTTTGATTGTTTTTCATGACGGAGGTGATTACCTCAAAATCGGATATACAAAAACAATATTGGATAATTTGATCGATGAAGGCAGAATTCCACCGCTAAATGCGCTCTTTGTAGATCCGGTTGATCGACAAAAAGAATATTGGATAAGTGATAATTATTTGAAAATGGTGTTTAATGAATTGCTGCCTCATGTTTTAAATAAATATGACCTAAATCCATCACAGACAGGCATGATCGGAGCTTCGCTCGGGGGCTTAATATCATTTTATGCGTTGAAAAATTATGGGGACAGACTAAATTTTATTTATTCACAGTCGGGCGCCTTCTGGGTTGAGGAAGACGCGATCCTAAAAGAAATCTCGGAATTTTCTGAATTTAACACAAAAATATATTTTGACTATGGCAGCTTTGAAGGAGTGGGGGAGTCACATAAAAAGATATTCGACGCTTTAAACGACAATGGAATTCGTTATTCTTCGGATGTTTACAATGAGGGGCATAACTGGGGTAACTGGAGAGCGCATCTTGGTTCAGTTCTGCATGAAGTCTTAAAGGAGGGAAATAAAAATTGATGCAATTTGAAGACATGGCTAACCGTATTAAAAGACTGGGATTTACAACTTATGAGGCCAAAGCTTATATTTCCCTACTTCAGCAGAATCCTGTTACCCGTTATGAATTGAGTAAAAATTCCGGAGTCCCAAGGTCGGCAATTTATGATGTTATCCGAAAGCTTGAGACTTTGGGGGCGGTAAACGGAATGTACACAGAACCTGAAAAATATGTACCGCTTCCTCCGGATCAGTTGTTTGACCTTCTTGAACGTCAGTTTGTGGAAAAAGTGAATGAAGCAAAAGGCGCTCTAAAAAATTTTGACACCAGTATCGAACCTGGTCATTTATGGAATATTGTCGGATATAAAAATATGCTCCATAAAGCGCGGGAAATGATTACACGCGCGGAGACTTCAATCTATCTGTCTATCTGGAAAAGAGAATGTCGTCTGCTGGGACCGGATCTGAAAGAAGCCGCTAAAAGGGGGGTGAAAATTACGGCGTTTTCATTTACTCCGCTGGAACTGGAAAATGCGAAGGTTTACAGCTATAATATCTCGGAAAAAGAACTGGAGAGAATCTGGGATCATAAGATGATTCTCGTTGTCGATCAGGCGGAACTGCTGATGGGAGAGGCCGATAACCGATTTTCAAAAAAAACAGCATGGACAGGTAACACGGCCATTGTTGATATCGCAACCAATCATATTATATTGGATATCACCCTGTTTGGTATGAGAAACAATGTTGATGTCGGTAATATGGTATCGTCTATGCAGAAGGATAATTTCAACAATCTGGATGAACTTCTGAAGCAGATGGTACACACACCTTTAAGAATACAGCCGAACACTATAAGGGAAAAAAGCAGTTGATGAAGTGCAGCCATGGATGAAAAATTGCGGGCTCAGTTCACTTCAATAGTCGAAAAAATTGAAGATATTGGTATCGAGCGCCGGTTTGTAAATTTATCCGGATATCCCGGTCCGGCAAACGCCGTTTGGCTTCCCGGCGAAACTTTGTATGAAATTTATCCCCGCGCTTTTTCGGATTCCGGCACATTTAAAGATATTACCGGATCCCTGCCTCGTTTAAAAGAATTTGGTACGCGATTTTTATGGCTTATGCCCATTTATCCGATTGGACTTGTAAAAAGAAAAGGTTCGTCGGGTTCTCCTTACGCGGTTCGGGATTATTTTACGGTTAATCCGGAATATGGTACCGAACAGGACTTTTCAAATCTGGTGACATCGGCGCATTCTCTCGGCATGAAAATAATTATAGACATGGTTCCGAATCATGTCTCCCCTGATTATAATGAGCTTGTGAATAATCCGGATTTTATAATGAGGGATGCAAATGGGAATCCGGCCCGGAAACACGCCGCATGGACCGATGTGGTTGATTTTAATTATGACAATCCGGAAACGCGAGACCATGTCCTGAAAATTATGCGATTCTGGATTGAAAAATATGATATAGACGGATATCGCGTGGATGTAGCCGGAATGGTGCCTTTGTCCTTCTGGAAATGGGCCGTGCCTGAAATAAAAAAAATTAAGCCGGATTTATTTCTTCTCGCAGAGTGGGAAAGTCCACATCTTCATAAAACCGCGTTCAACAGCACCTATGACTGGACGCTTTACGAATGGATGGTCAAGGTTCACATCGAAGGCGCGCCGGTAGAAACTTTATTGGAATGGGTTCGGATAAAGACCGAAACATATCCCCAAAACAGCCTTCCGCTGCGTTTTATCGAAAATCATGACAAGCCAAGAGCGGCAGGTCTATTTAAAGGTGAAGCAGTTTTCGCGTTTCTAACCTTCATTTATGCCCTTGACGGCCTTCCGCTGCTCTATAACGGACAGGAAATCGGCGCGGAATTGTATTCATCATTGTTCGAGAAAGAAGCGGTAGCCTGGAACTCCGTTAATTTTGAACTTAGGGATGTTTGCCATAAACTGATTTCCATCAGAAAGAAAACCCCCCCGCTTTATTCAAAACTATATGAGTTCCCGGAACATTCAGCTAAAAACGATGTTTCTGTTTTTATAAAATCATCCGGAGAAAGCCTGATCGTTCTGATTAATTTCCGGGATACATTTAAAGAAGTCATCCTTAATGACGAACTTATAAAGAAAGTCACTGGCGGGGAGATAATATTTAACACTAAAAGCAAGATTGCCGTGAACGAAAATAAATTAACCCTGGAGCCTTACCAGGCAGTAATCATTAAATTAAATCATTTAATCGAGCTGAGGGAAATTGCAAATTAAATCATACATGATAAGGACATCCAAAAATGCGTAAGATATTATACATACTGACACTGCTGTTGACGGTCTCCCCTTTGTTCGGAGAAATCATCACTTCGACCCCGGCTTACCCGATGGTGACCGACTCGATTGTGGTCATCTACAACGCCGCTGAAGGCAATCTTGGCCTTAAGGACTATACCGGTGATGTGTATGCTCATACCGGTCTGATCACTGAGTTTAGTACAAGTCCGAGTAATTGGTTATACGTGAAGACCGATTGGGGTGAGAATACACCGGAAACAAAAATGACACCGCTTGGAAATAATTTGTGGAAATTGACTATCGGTCATATTGATGAGTATTACGGTGTCAATCTGGCGCAGGAAAAGGTGCTTCAACTTGCCTTTGTGTTCAGAAGCGCCGTTTCACCATATAAAGAGGGTAAGGATGTCGGGAACGCAGATATATTCCTGGATTTATACGATAAGGGAATAACCGTCCAAATGATCGATCCGAGTATCACTGTCACCTATGGTCTCCCGGAAAGGTCACCGCTATTTCTGGAAGAAAGCGATTCTCTTCAGATAAATGCCACTGCCGCTTCTATCGAGACACAACTTGCTGAACTGAGATTATATTCAAACG
>JBFXGD010000190.1:0-6380 GCA_050178385.1 Calditrichaceae bacterium | reverse complement strand
TTACCCCGTGTGAATTTTTTGAATAGCCAAAGCCTTCATAAATCTGTGTAGAATTACTCAGAAGATTTTGATGCGACAGCATGACCCCTTTTGGGATGCCTGTAGATCCGGAAGTGTATTGCAGAAATGCCAGAGTGTCTTCTGAAATCCCGGGATCATCCCAATTGTCCGCCTGACCGCCTAAAATATCATCCGTGGAAATCCATTGTAAATTGCCAAGTTCGTTTGCTTCAGCAATTCCGGTACTCTTTGTCGAGAAAAAATCCATTGTAGTGCGGAATTTTCTCAGAAAGGGTACCTTATCCAGGGATTCAGTAAATTTATTCCCGAGTTTTAGAATACGGATCATGTGCAGGATTGTATTGTTTGTCAGGGCCATAGTAGCCTGCGCGTCTCTTATAATTCCCTGAAGACGCGGTAAAGTCCGGTTCAGACGATTAGGGTCAGGCGGGTAGGCCGGAACGGCGATGATTCCTGCGTAAAGACAGCCGAAAAATCCGATAATATATTCTAAACCCGGTGGATAAAGTAACAGCGCGCGCGCGCCGGCCAGACCTTTTTTCTGCAGTGTAGCCGCTACCGCCCGGGCGAGCTTATCCAGTTCGCCATAGGTATAATTTATTTCCTTGGAATCACCATCTTTAAGATAGGTATATGCGACTTTGTCGGGATCGGTGAATGCTCTCCACTGCAGGAGTTGGACAAGAGTTGCCGGTTTAAATTTTGGATCAGAATAATCTATTTGTTTATGTTTTGACATGACCAACCTTTTGAAATTTAAAAACCGGCTTTACACCGGTTTTGTAATTCAGATATTTTGCGCCACCGCGCGGTGTCATTAAAGAGTGAAATAAATCGATTCTGAACACAGGCCTTCCGGTCTGATGAATTCTGTGCGCGTTTAATCATGGGATATGGCATAATTGGGGGGTGGAATGAGATGAAAAATGCTGAAAAAAGACTGTGATTTAGCAACGCCGGTCTTTTAAATAGCTTAGAAACACAGCAAATACCGGTGCTTTGTGAATTCATGGCACCAGTTATTAAAATATGGAGAATGCCTGCTATTGTGACATGGTCAGAATAGTCTCGGATTAAACCGGGTAATGATAAACCCAACAAATCTCTCTCCCCCCAAAGACGAGATTCAAGTCATCAATATCCATATTAAATTTAATTCCAAAAACTCAGGAAGATCCGAAAAATATTAAAAACCGCGCGTGTGTGCTTCATAATGAATAGCGAACACAGTGAGTTGCGTATAACCTATAGCAATCCGTATGAGTATGGAATTATTTACAAAATTATGAAATTGTGAATAGTGATATAGGTCACTCATATCATACCTTAAAATGTTATTTATCTAACGCTAAGACTCATAAAATATTTCATCTTAGTCGTCCTTTGTCATTCGATTCTTTTATTTCTTCTTCAGAGAATAAATAGATTGGTAATTTTATAAAAATAATCAAATTTCAATGCTGTCCGAACCGTCCTGGCAGTTAACAGACAAATGTTAAATTCACCGAATACTAATAATTATAAAGAATTATCCGATTTTTTTACAATGCGGTTAGGATCGAAACGCATTTGCATAACCGGACACGATGCGCATTGAGAGCCATCTTCGCCGACGGTCATAACCTTTTTAACATGTTTGTATATGTAATATACTGCCGCTAACAGAACCAGACTGATAATTATTTCTTCCATAATTTCCACCTAACCCAATCCCAAAAATATACCCGCCTGGTAAACCAGAAGTGATGAGATATAAGCCAGGCTTGTCATGTAGCCGACCATAAGCAGCGGCCATCTCCAGGAATTGGTTTCTTTTTTTATGATTGCGAACGTTGCCATACATTGAGCGGCGTATGCGAAAAAAACCATCAGCGAAAGTGCGACAAGAGTCGTAAAAACCGGCCTTCCGTCAGGATATTTATCTCTTTTCATGGCATCTATCAGACTGGTGCTTTCACCATCCCCGTTTTCAAGGTTGTACAAAGTCGACAAGGTGCTGACAATCACTTCTCTTGCCGCAAATGAAGTGACTAATCCTACACCGATCTTCCAGTCATATCCGAGCGGTTTTATGACCGGTTCTATGGCATGTCCTAATTTTCCGGCATAACTTTGCTCAATCCGTTCTTTTGCGCTAAGATCGTTGTAGTTCTCCCCTCTGGGGTAGGACGCCAGAAACCAGAGCACAATGGATATGGCAAGGATAATACTTCCGGCATTCGCCAGAAATGATTTCCCCCGTTCATAAATTTGCCACCATACAGATCTAAACAGCGGCATGCGGTAGGGAGGCAGTTCCATAATCAGGCCTGATGAAGATTTCCGCCGAAAAACTTTTTTAAATATGATCGCTACAAAAATTGCGGTGAACATACCTAAAAAGTAGATACCCATTAGAGCGATTCCCTGAAGGGATAAGATTCCGAGTATCGTCTTTTGGGGAATAAAAGCCGCTATCAATAATGTGTAAACAGGAAGACGGGCGCTGCAGCTCATCAATGGGATGATCATAATAGTGACGACACGATCCCGCCAGTTGTCGATGGTACGCGCCGCCATAATTGCCGGTATGGCGCACGCAAAACCGCTCAGAAGCGGAAGCACTGAGCGTCCGTGGAGACCGATTTTCCCCATAAGACGATCCAGCATAAAAGCCATTCTGGCCATATATCCGGTATCTTCGAGTAAGGTCAGAAAGAAAACTAGTAAGATGATTTGCGGAAAAAACACCAGAATACTGCCCACACCGGCAATTATACCGTCAATTAACAAGCTTTTAAGTATTCCGTCCGGCAGAAGTATGGTCGCCTGGGCTGATATCCATTCCACGCCGCCGGAGAATAATTCCATCGGATATTGCGCCCAACTGAATATCGCGTTAAAAATAAATCCTATCACTAATATCAATGCGATTGGACCGAAAATCCTGTGAGTCAATATTGAATCAATTTTTTCGCTGAAACTTTTTAATTCGACTTTATCTTCATTGACAACTTTTGATAAATATACGTCAATAAACGCGTATCTTGAAGCCGGTTCAAGCGCCTGATAGGGGATATCGCGTTTTTTAAATTCAATCCGGACCTCTTCCAGAATGCTTCTTAGCTCATCGATTTCTTCTGAAGACAGTATCTTTTCCAGATGAACAATATAATTGATTT
This sequence comes from Calditrichaceae bacterium, assembly GCA_050178385.1. Classification (GTDB taxonomy): domain Bacteria; phylum Calditrichota; class Calditrichia; order Calditrichales; family JBFXGD01; genus JBFXGD01. Next base: position 3,198 of record JBFXGD010000190.1, on the reverse strand, counting down.
CACCGATAAGCCGCAGCGCGTCTATCAATGGAGAGTGGTTGAGTTTATTTTCTCTTTCAGAAAGAAACCGGATTACCGGATTAAGCGGTTCAAGAAACCGGTCAATCTCAAGTAATCTGGGTCTTGAAGCTTTTGGCTGATATTGATCAGGCGCTTTTAAGACAGCGTCGATGATATCGGTAATGCCTTCGCCATATCGCGCGGACGCGGGAATTACAGCGTATGCTTTTAGCCTGGATTTTAATAGAGGGATGTTGATTTTCAGACCTTTTTTTCTGGCCTCATCCATCATATTCAGTACAATAATCGTAGGAATTGACCAATCCAGTATTTGCAAAGCGAGATAAATATTTCTCTGCAGGTTAGTGGCATCAAGAACAACCACAACGGCATTCGGTCTGTTCTCCTTATCTCTCCAGCTTTGTACCATATCCGATACAATTTTTTCGTCAATACTCTTAGCGTTGAGGCTGTATGTTCCCGGAAAATCCCTTATTTGAACTTTATGCCCTCTGAGCCATCCGGATTTTTTTTCGACAGTTATACCTGGATAATTCCCCACCTTGTGATGCAGGCCGGTCAATCTGTTAAACAGCGCTGTTTTACCGCAGTTTGGATTTCCGAGAATGGCTACCCATGGATTTTTCTTGCTTTTATCTATAATTCCGGAACTAATAGGCTGAAATTTAATGCCTCTCAATTCTTGTTTCCTTTCCCAAGTCTCTTCCTTACGCGAATTTGTTTGGCTACTGAATTCCTGATAGACAAATGAAACCCGCGAATCTTGATCTCAATCGGATCACCCAGGGGAGCGTATTTAATCACCCGCAGGGTTGTTCCGTCGCTCAATCCCATATCTCTCAACCGATCCTGGTTGTTTGTCTCATCATCCACACCGCTGATCACCGCTTCATCACCGGGCATCAATTCATTGAGCGTCAATATCTTTTTCATTGCACATCCTTTGTGATTAATATTTTTCAAAACGGTTAGATGATGATTTCTCTTTTTTGCTCCTTGATGAGGCAGTCCGTTTTTGGGATTTTCTGTAATTTTCCAGTTGATTCAAAAAAACTGACGCGGTTTTTTTCTCGCTGAGAGTGAAATCTATAAAATGCGTCAGTTCCTCATATGTTTCATAGCTCAAAAGGTGTTCAATTTTGCACGCGTCAATCTCGGCCTGCTTTTCAGATATGCCGAGTACTTCCGTAAAAAAAGTAAACGCCGCAAATCTTCGTTGTTTAATCATCTCCACTATTTCGCGTGATTGTTCAGATAAATTTAAAAAACGGTTTTCATCTTCTCCCACCAAACCTTTATCCTTAAGTGATTTTATAGTCAGCGATGCGCTGCCCCTGGTGATGTTAAGTCTTTTCGCGACATCGGTAACTCTGGCATAGCCATAATCATTTAACAGGTCGTAAATCGTCATTAAATGATGGGCGACGCTATGCGACGTGGAATTGTGGTCAAATTCTTTCCATGTTTCCAATGATACGGGCTCCGTTTCTTTTTTCTCTCCAATTAATAACTTTTGTTTTACTACTAAAACAAGTGGATTAAATATAAAAACGCAAAGTATCATAGTCAATCAAATTAATAATCCATGTTGATTTAAATTACCTTAACTTAAGGAACAGTAAAATCGTCTTTATTTAATATTCATTTACTTGACATAAATAAGGGCTGATCGTATCTTTCAAATTCGATCATTTGATAATATAATCACTAAAATTAAAAAAGTTCTACGGAGGTTTTCCCCATGTCAGAAAAATTTGTCTATAAATTTGGGGCAGGAAAAGCAGACGGTAACGCCGGTATGAAATTATTACTTGGCGGTAAGGGTGCGAATCTTGCTGAAATGTCTAATCTGAATGTTCCCGTTCCTCCCGGATTTACCATTTCAACTGACGTTTGTACCTCGTTTTACGCGAACAACGGAAAATATGCAGACGATGTTATAAATCAGGTAAAGGAAGGCGTAAAACACATTGAAAAGGAAATGGATTCGGTTTTTGGTGATTCAAAAAATCCACTCCTTGTCTCTGTTCGTTCAGGCGCCCCTGCATCTATGCCCGGTATGATGGACACAGTTCTCAATCTCGGCTTAAATGATGAAACGGTAAAAGGGATTATCGAGCAATCAGGTAATGAAAGATTCGGATGGGATTCATACCGTCGCTTTGTACAGATGTATGGTGATGTTGTCATGGGTATGAAACCGGAATCAAAAGAAGAGGAAGATCCATTCGAAGTGATTATCGATGAGATTAAAGAAAAACGGAATGTGATGAATGATACCGATTTGACGGCAGACGACTTGAAAGAACTGGTTTCGCTTTTCAAGGCTGAAATTAAAAAAAGAACAGGCTCCGAATTCCCGACAGATCCGTGGATTCAGTTATGGGGCTCCGTCAGCGCGGTTTTTGGAAGCTGGAACAATAATCGGGCAATCACATACAGAAAATTAAATAGCATCCCGGCGGACTGGGGAACAGCGGTAAATGTCCAGGCGATGGTTTTTGGAAATATGGGAGACGATTGCGCCACTGGTGTTGCCTTCACTCGTGACCCGGCCACAGGAGAGAAGAAGTTTTACGGTGAATACCTGATAAACGCGCAGGGTGAGGATGTGGTCGCCGGAATCCGGACACCGCAGCCGGTTAATGAATCCACAAAGAGCGATCCGACTCATAAAACACTTCAGGAAGTGATGCCGAAAGCTTACTCGGAGCTTGAAGTGATTTACAAAAATCTAGAGAATCATTACAAAGAAATGCAGGATATTGAATTTACGATCCAAAGAGGCCGTTTATGGATGCTTCAGACCCGTACCGGTAAACGAACTGCCGCTGCCGCTGTGCGTATTGCCGTAGAGATGGTGGATGAAGGAATGATTGACAAAAAAACGGCTTTAAAAAGAATTGAACCAAATCAACTTAATCAGCTGCTGCATCCCACCTTTGATCCAAAAGCGACCAAAAACGTCATTGCTAAAGGGTTACCCGCATCTCCCGGAGCAGCGACAGGACGCATCGTGTTTCATGCCGATGACGCAGAAGAATGGGCAGCTGGCGGTGAAGCGGTGATTCTTGTTAGAATTGAAACATCTCCGGAAGATATCGGCGGCATGAATGTCGCTAAAGGTATTCTTACGGCTCGCGGCGGAATGACCTCACATGCGGCTGTAGTAGCGCG
>JBFXGD010000189.1:0-6423 GCA_050178385.1 Calditrichaceae bacterium | reverse complement strand
CATCGAAGCCCACAAAATAGTTCTTAATCCTGAAATCACTGGTAAAAATATCTCCCGTTTTTTTGATTCTGATATACTCATTATCAACATTCCTCCCGGCAGGCATGATAATGTCGCGGAAAACCATATCAGGCAGATTAATTCTGTTATCATGTCACTGCTTAAATCATCCATCAAACGTATTGTATTTGTCAGTTCCACATCTGTTTATGGCAATAATAATAAGGAGGTTCGTGAATCGGATGAAACCAATCCCGAAACCGAATCCGGAAAAGCATTAAAGGCGGCGGAACAATTGCTTCTGGATCAAAGCGTTTATAATCCTGTCATCCTTCGTCTCGCGGGATTGGCCGGAGGCGACCGGAATCCCGGCCGGTTTTTCGCGGGGAAAAAGCAGATCCGTAACGGGTCCGCGCCTGTCAATTTTATCCACAGAGATGATTGTATCCGATTAATTTTTGAAATCGTCCGTCAGAATGTCCGCGGGATATTTAACGCCTGCGCCGATCTGCATCCGTCAAGATCTGATTTTTACAGGAAAACCGCAAAAGATTTAGGTCTGGAACCACCGGAATTTGTAAATGATGAATCCGGTTCATTTAAAATCATCAATTCCGATAAAATCAAAAAGCATATTGACTACCGGTTTAAATATCCGGATCCCATGAAATTCTCTTATTCAGATTAAGTTGCTGCAGGAAAGGATGAATGTCATTTCATGCACCGGAAAGGGGGGGGCGATGAAAATTAATTCCATTCTGGAAACATGCCTGTATTCCGATGATCTTGACGCGAGCGAATATTTCTATAAGAATATCATGGGACTTGAATTTCTGTCACGTGAACCGGGAAGACATGTTTTTTTCCGCTGCGGATCATCCGTTTTATTGATCTTTAATCCTGAGAAAACCACGGAAGCCGGCGGCAATTTGCCTCCACACGGATCAAAAGGCCCTGGTCATCTGGCCTTTGGGGTTTCCACAAATAAAATACCGGAATGGAAGGCATCCCTTGAGAAAAATAAAATTGTCATCGAGCATGATACCACTTGGCCCGGCAGCGGCAGATCGATCTATTTTCGGGACCCTTCCGGCAACAGTATCGAAATAACCACACCAACCATCTGGTCGATTAGTGAATCTGGATGACCGATTATTATTTACAGCAGAAATCTTTACGAGGCGGAAATGACTTCTGATTTTATCCGGCTGACCTTAATGATGCCGATAAAAAGGATACCTACACCAATCCACTGCATTGTATTCATAATATGTCCTCGGATCAAGTACTCAAGGATTATGGCCGTTAAAGGAAATGCAAGTTCACAGATCGTGGCCACTGAGGCGCTGATTCTCTTCAGCCCATAATAATACAGAAAAATGGCCGGTCCACCGGTTGTGAAGGCGATCAGAAGAAATATAAACGCCTGTTTTTGATTGACCATGCCGATTTGCGTAATCTCTCCGGATGATACAACAATTAGTGTCATGATTAAGGAGGCGATTAGAAAACGAAGATAGGCGCCCGATTCATGGCTGACATTCCGGAGAGCCCGCTTGCTCAGGACCGTGGACGCCGCGAACGAGGCGGATGCGACAAGCGCAAAAAGCGCCGCCATTGATTTTTTATCACCCGAATCCAGATTGGGTAATTTCAATCCAAAGGTCATAAAATACGCGCCGAAAACCGCCAGACCGGCCCAGATATAAAATTCCTTTGGCAGTTTCTCTTTGAGTACGATAGTCGCCAAGACCAATGCGAATACCGGCTGTAGCTTCTGGATGAGTACGACGATGGACAAATTAACAAAGTTTACATAAAACAACGCTCTTGTTATGGCCATTGTACCGATTGCCCCGCCGAACAAAGCCACTCCGATAAAGGCTAGCCAGTCTTTTTCCTTTAGCAAACGAAATTCGGGAAAACTTTTGATAAAAAACGGTGTTAAGATAACCGCCACAACAGTGCTCTCAACAAAGACTACCAACGGGACGGGCAGCCCGTAAAGCGAAGGTGTGAGAACAATTCCATCTATTCCCCACAACATCGCAGCGATAATTACAAATAAAGGCGCTAATTTATCCATATTTTTCTTTTAATTTTGTTTCGGCTAAGTTATGATTATTTTTGATTTAATAAAACTCAAAATTGATATAATAATGAACTTTTGTTTCTTGTTCCCGTAGTCAAAATGGAATGTTTTGTAATTTTTTTTGTTTTACCGGAAGCTTTTATTCCGAAGTTTAATAAACCGATTGGCGTTGATGGTCTAATTTAACCTGGGGATGCAATGAAAAAACTCACCTTTTCTCTTCTTACGGTAATTTTATTTTTTCAACTTTCTTTTGCCATGGAGGAAGCCCGGTTCATGGATTATCCCGATATTCACGGGGATAAAATCGTTTTTACATGGGATAATGATTTATGGCTTGCGGATTCGCGCGGCGGGCAGGCGGTCAGGATTACCACAAATCCCGGGAACGAATTCTCGGCTAAGTTTTCACCGGATGGGAAATGGATCGCTTTTACGGGAAACTACGACGGCGAATCAGCCATCTATCTCATTCCTTCGGAAGGCGGCGAACCGAAACGGCTGACTTATTCCCCCTGGGGCGGAAGAAATGTAGCCTGGACAACCGACAGCAGGAAAATTGTTTTCGCGTCGTTCTATGAAAATTATATACAACGTGACCCAAACCTGTATTATGTTAATATCGATGGTTCCGCTCCTGAGCGCCTGCCAATAGACCGTGGTGTGTTGTGTTCTTTTTCCGGAGACGGAACAAAAATGCTGTATAACAGAAAGGGACGCCCCGAATATTACTGGAAACGGTATAAAGGCGGACAATACACGGATATATGGATGTATGATTTCGTGAAAAATGAATTTACTCCCGTCTCAGACTATGTGGGTAAAAACGCTTATCCCATGTGGATCGGGGATAATATGTATTTTGTATCCGACCGTGATAATGGTATTTCCAATATTTATATGCGGAACCTGAGTTCGGGGAATGTCGCGCCGGTTACAATTTACGACGATGTCGATGTGATGATGCCGGAGACAGACGGAAAAAACATCGTCTATATGCATGATGGTTATATCCATATTTTACCGGTCGGCGCAAACACACCGGAGAAACTTAAAATCATGGTTGCCACCGATAAATGGCGTTTGCGTGACAGGACGATTAATCCGAAAGAATATATTCAGTCGATGGATATTTCAAACGATGGCAAAACCGTTGTTTTTGACGGCCGGGGTGATGTGATCACCGTCGCCGCGGATAATGGCGACTCAAAAAACTTAACCTTCACTCCGGGAAGCCGGGAACGCTATCCGGTGATCTCTCCGGACGGCAAATGGATTGCTTTTTTCTCAGACAAAACAGGCGAATACCAGCTGTATATCCAAAAAATAACCGGCGGTGACTGGATTCAATTAACAAACGATCTCAACCGCACCAATTATCATCCGGTCTGGTCTCCTGACGGCGGCAAAATCTTGTTTGGGAATAAGGATTTCTCTATCTTTTACGTCGATGTAAAAACAAAAAAAATGATAAAAGTGGATGAATCCAATCAGTTAAAAAATGATGAATTTTATTGGGAAATAAGTGATTATAACTGGTCGCCGGACAGCAAGTGGATCACATACAGCCTGGTTCAGTTCAACCGGAACAGTAAGATTTTTATCTATAATCTCGAAGAAAATAACAAGTATGCGATTACCGGCGATTTTTACGACAACCTTTATCCGCGATTCGACACGGGAGGCAAATATCTTTATTATATTTCCAGCCGGAACTTTGATATTCAGATGGATTTTTACGAAGATAATCATGTGGTGAACGCTCCCCAGCAGATCATGGTTGTTCAGCTTCAGGCCGGACAGAAACCGCCGTTTGCCGACTCCATAAGTGTAACACAAAAATCAGACTCAGATCCCTACAGGATTGACATCGAAGGAATTAAGGATCGTACCTATCCGCTGCCCGTACCCGCGGGAAATTATTTCTATCTGCGGGCAGGCACTGGCAAAGTTCTCTGGTGCTCCATTCCCAAATTTACTTCAGATGAATACGATGAGATTTTCAACCCTGCCGGAAATACAAAATGGGATCTTCATATTTTTAATATGGATAAAAAAGAAGAGACCGTATTAAATGAAAAGATCAAAGATTACCGCGTCTCTTCAAATGGTGAAAATATTATTTTGTCCATCAATAATGATTTCTTCTCCACTTCAGTTGACGCGGCGTTTAAAGAAAAATCCGCAGGAGAAAAAATTGATCCGGATAATATGCAGTATCATGTGGATTCATACAAAGAATGGAATCAGATCTTCAGCGACACCTGGCGCTGGTACCGGGATTTCTTTTATGACGCCAACATGCACGGACAAAACTGGAAAGCCATTGGCGACCGCTACCGGGCCTATTTACCCTATCTGACTTCACGGGAACAGTTAAATTGGTTGCTTGAACAGATGGTTGGCGAGCTTTCCGTATCTCACACATATGTCCGCGGCGGTGATAACGGACCGGAGCTGAAGAACGACTCTAAACTGTTTACTGGCTGGATCGGAGCGGATCTTGCGCCTGATAAAAGCAGCGGTTATTACCGTTTTGAAAAAATATACGGCCCGACAGAGTATAATCTTGATCTTAAGTCGCCGCTCGCCCGTCCGGATATAAAAATTAAAGAAAGCGATTTTCTCCTGGCGATAAACGGTCATAAAATCCGCGTTCCTGATGATTATTTTAAATATTTACAGGTTCTTCCGGATCAGGAAGTCACCATCACCGTGAACGATAAACCGGTTATGGCAGGGTCTCAGACCTATACGATCAAACCAATCAAAAACAGCTCTCAACTGCGCTATTTTCGCTGGTTAACTGATAACATCAATAAAGTTCTCAAAGCCACTGACGGTCAGGTCGGCTATATGCATATCAACGCCATGGGATCCGGCGGAATCGGTGAATTTGACAAATTCTGGCGGGCATTCCGTTATAAGAAAGGCATCATCATCGATGTGCGCCGCAATTCCGGAGGCTGGACCGAGTATTTTCTGATTGATAAACTGGAAAGAAAGATGACTGCCTACAATGTCCTCAAAGAAATGGAACCGTTCCGCTATCCGGGCAGCGTTTCCAACGGTCAGTTTGTTGTCGTCTCGAATGAGTATAACGGATCGGACGGCGAGGCGTTTGTGGAGCATTTTAAGGCGCGAAAACTCGGAACGGTTGTCGGCGTTCCATCGTGGGGCGGTCTTGTAGGCATCATCAACGGACAGGCAACGATCGATAACGGGAATATACATCAGTCAAATAACGCCTTTTATGGACGTGAAGGAAAGTGGCTGGTTGAAAATCACGGCGCCGATCCGGATATCTACATTGACAATGATCCTGCTTCTGTCATGGCCGGTAAAGACGCGCAGCTGGATAAAGCCATCGAAACCATTCTGGAGCAGATAAAGAAGCATCCGTTTGTATTTCCTGAACGGCCTCCGTATCCTGTTAGATAATTTTACAAAAAAACGCCGGCGTTTTTTTTTGTCGCGGCGTTTTTTTATTTTTAAATCAAATGTACGTGACTTTTTTAAATTTTTAGGAATCATTCTATGGTACGAATAAAAGTTTGCTGTATCAGCAGTGTGGAAGAAGCCCGGATGGCTGTTGAAGCCGGGGCTTCCGCGCTCGGTCTTGTTTCTGAAATGCCAAGCGGCCCGGGCGTCATCACCGAAGAAATGATTTCTGTCATCGCCGCTACAATTCCACCGGCAGTCGGTTCGTTTCTTTTGACAAGCAAAAAAACCGCTGACCAAATTATAAAACAGCAAAAAAAATGCGGGGTCAACACCATCCAAATTTGTGACAGTATAGAATTGAATGAGTACCGGCTGCTCAGACAAGCCCTGCCCGGTATTTCACTGGTTCAGGTCATTCATGTCCGGAATGAACATTCCCTTGATGAAGCCGTTACTGTTGCCCCCTTCGTAAATGGGATTTTGCTGGATTCCGGCAATCCGGATTTATCGGTCAAAGAACTTGGCGGAACGGGTAGAGTTCATAACTGGGATATCAGCAGGCAAATCGTTGAACAGGCGCCGGTCCCTGTTTTCCTTGCCGGCGGATTAAAACCTGAAAATGTCGCGGAGGCGATCCGAAACGTAAAGCCCTATGGAGTTGATGTTTGCAGCGGTCTTCGGATTAACGGGAAACTGGATTCACAGAAACTCCAAGAATTTTGCGAAAATGCGCGGCTGGCGGACAATAATTAGTGAATATTCAGGGGGAAAGGCGTTCTGTTTTCCGTGTTTGATTCGGTTGATCTGTATAACGGATCCGGTCGGCAAGCCGGTCATCCCTTACCTGCCAAAATTCTATAATAACGGGAGTTAACCGATTTCCGCCT
>JBFXGD010000188.1:0-6583 GCA_050178385.1 Calditrichaceae bacterium | reverse complement strand
GATAGAGCATAATGATGCGCCCCTCACGATCCCAGTGATGCATATCCATGCCCAGAAGCTTAACTGTCAGATCACGAACGCCCCATTCCACCATGGGTCCGGAAAGAGTGCCCCAGATTGCCGTAATCAGTGAGACTACGGATATGGCAACCAGAACAAGGCCTTTTGTTGATCTGAAGAGGTAATTAAAGTACCCTGTTGTTGATTTCATACTTAAAACCCTTCCTTAAGTTAATATTAATTAATTGATTCAAATTGTCGTTATACATCTGTTTCATTTTTGATAGTCCATCTTTTTTACAAAACCGAATGCAAAAGATACGGCCATCAAAAACAAAAGCGGGGTTAATATGGTAAAAATCAGTTCCTTTGAAAGGATAGGGGAGCCCGCTTTTAAAAAAGCGAGAGCAATCCCGCCGATACCGATCAAAGTTCCGCCGACAGTGACCCAAATAAACTGATTGGTGGTTTTTTTGTTTTTTGACGCGAGAATCGGCACAAAAAAAATAGTAAAGCCTGCCACAGAATGGAAAACTGCCAGAACAAGCGTACTTAGAATTGAAGACTCTGCGGTACGTGTCAGGAGAATCAGTACGATGCCAATCAATGTAAAAATAAGATATACTTTTTCAAATTTGGGATAAAATTCGGATATAAGTCCAACAGATAATGCGAAAGGAATAATTGCGGCTACTACGACTACGAGCGGATTCGCAAGAACATCAAAACCCAGAAAAATCATTAATAATCCGGCCACAAGTAATACAGTAAATCCAACCATATAATAAATGTCATGCGCGGCCTTCTCACTGGCATTTTTAAAGTCCAGGTAAAATTTCGAGATAATATAGATTGCGACTAAGCCGATTAAAAGCAGTGTAATTTGATCAAATAACCCCATAATCATTCTCCTTTAATATTGTTAGTTAATAAAAACTAACAGGATTGATAATATAGTTTTTATCATTGACACCGAATAAACTTAACCAGATCCTGAGTTAAACTCTCACCCCTTTCCTGAAGGCTGAATGAGAAGTTGGTCAGGCGCCATTTAGTTATAAAAAATCTCAATGTCCCGAGAATGATAAAAGCCAGATTTTCCGCCATGAACTGCTCTTTAATTTCGCCCATCTTCTGACCTTTATTGATAAGCCCTGTGACAAAACGGATTCTGCGATCCACCAGTTTATGCACTTCATCCACGAGCATAGATTCGTTTTGAAAAATCTCTTCCGAAAAAATGACGGCTGCCGTAGCCGGATTACGGTCAAAATACAATAAATGATCCTGAATGAGTTTCTCTACCTGCTGAAGTGGGGTTCCAAAATACTGGCTGCTTTCAAATACATGTTTAAAGTGTTCATTGAAATAGTGGATAATAGCGACCAATATGGCAAGTTTATTGTCAAAATGCCTGTAGATGGCCTGTTCCGAAATACCGATATGCTTTGAAATTTCCTTAATTGTAAGATTCTGAATGCCACCGGTCTTTATAATTTCCAGTGAAACCTGCACGATCTGTTTTTGTCTGGTAGCGGTATCCAATTTCTGCATAATTTGTTCCATAATGATAGTGTTAGTTTATATCTACTAACAGGAACTTAATAACTCCAATATCCCTTGTCAATAAAAAAAATATATTTTTCACTTGATAGCAAATTAGGTGGTTTATGTGTGGGGCCTTATCCATAATTATTAAAAAACACCCCGTCTTTATTAAAAACGGGGTGTCAATACTATTCCGGATTTAAATCCGGAAATATGAATCAGTCATAAAGATATTAGACAGCTCCTGAAAAACCGATAACAAATGAGGCGGTCATTAAAAGCAGAAGTAAGGGCAGAATCATAAAAATCAGATCGCGTGACAGGATCGGTTTACCCGCTTTTAAAAAGGCGAGTAGCAATCCGCCGACTCCTATAAGCGCGCCGCCTAATCCGACAAAGGAAAATACTGGTCTGGTTATACCCTGCAGACTGTAGATTACTGGAAGCAGAAAAATGATCATTCCCGCAATACCGTGCACCATGGCAAGGGAAATAGTGGCCGGTTTTCCACCTGCTGTAAATCGGGTTACCGCCACCAGGAGGAATCCGGCAATGGCGAAAATCAAATAGCCAAGATGATATTCCGGTAAATAATTGGAAATCAGACCGAGTGAAAGGGTGAGAGGAAGCAGAGTGGCTATAACCACGACCTTCTGACTTTCAAGGATATCAAAACCGAATAATATGATCAGAAGTCCGGCGATTAAGAGCACACCGAAGGCTGTTGTATAATAGAAGGTAGTCCAAAAAGCATAACCGTGCATCCCTTCAACAACCTGATAAGCGGCCAGTAATCCTGTAAAAAGCAATACTATCCGGTCAACTGCATTAATTTTCTTCATTTCAAAATCTCCCAATGTTAATGTTAATTCCATTTCTTACCTTGCATTGGGTGTCATAAGTCATCCAATAAGGGTATGTGAAGACTGTTCTTCTTGAAAATGACGTCTGCAAATAAAGAAGAAGTTTACAACTGTCATCTTAACGATTTACCCGAAGTGTAATCAATAATAAAATCTATTAAACCTGTATTATTTTAATCATATCTTCGATAATAGTTTTACTTCTGCTTTTGAGATCAAAAGAGAATTTGGATAGTCTCCAGGAAGTAATCAATATTCTCATGGCACCTAAAATCAGAATGCTTATTGTGTCAGCAGCATAATCGCTTTTGATTTCACCTTTGTCCTGTCCTTTTTGTATTAATTCCGTCACAAATTGGGTCCGTTTTTCAAGAAGCTTTTTTACTTCCTGAACAAGTGTTTCTTCATTTTGAAAAATTTCTTCAGAAAAAATTACGGCGGCCGCTGCCGGATTCTGTGTGAAATAGGTCAGGTGCGTTTCAATATACTCACTTATCTGCAGAATGGAATTATCGATGGCTTTTATCTTGCTGAAGACGTGAACAAAATGTTTGTCAAATTGATGGATGATTGCCGTAAGCAGCTCCAGTTTACTGTCAAAATGACGATAAATGGCCTGCTCTGAAATTCCCACTTCATCCGCGATGCGTTTCATCGTCATGTTCTGAATACCACCCTCTTTTATCAAACGGAGTGAAACTTCAATAATTTGTTTTTGCCTGGTTTCAGTGTCTAATTTTACCATTATTTCATCCCTATGTGTTGTAAGGTACTAACAGAAATTTAAGTTTGTTAACTGTAACCGTCAATAGTGAAGAAAATATTTCTCATTTGTCAAAAGTAGTGCAGATCATCAAAAATAAAAGTCATCCTAAAAAAAAGTTATTTTTAATAATAATAGATGTTGCAACACTAAAAATATATACATATATTGGAAAGGGTTTTATATAACATCGGATTTGGGTGATGGAACTGGAAAAAGAAATTAGGCAAAAGACATTTAAGAACGACTATCAGAAACTGATCGTCAACATTCTGTTCACACACGGATGGCTGAATTCGCTGCTTTCCAAACGATTAAAAAGCTACGGAATATCACCGCAGCAATATAATATACTTCGCATACTCAGAGGCCAGTATCCCGAACCGGCAAGGGTAAATCTGCTTAAAGATCGCATGCTGGATAAGATGTCAAACACTTCCCGCCTGGTCGAGAAGATGAGAATAAAGGGTTTACTGGAAAGACATATATGTGAAAATGACCGGCGCGCGGTGGATGTTCTGATTACTCAAAATGGCCTGAATGTCCTGAAAAAAATTGATGAATTGGAAAAAGAATGGGAAAAACAGTTTTATACATTGAGCCTTAATGAAGTGAAAGAGCTGAACAACTTGCTCGATATACTGCGCGGATAATTTTTTTTGCATAAAAAAGTGTATATACAATTAATGTTAGGGAATATATAATTTAAATTAAATGTTAATAACAATAACTAAATAGAATACTTTAATTTTAGGGGTTGCACACTATGAAAAGAATTATCACTTTAATGTTTCTTGTATTTATGTTTAACTTTTCATTCGCGTTAGAAAAAACAAATGCCCAGGAGTATGTTGTCGTTCCCGCCGAAAGCAGTATTGAATGGTTTGGGAAAAAAGTGACAGGGGAGCATACCGGCACCATAAACCTAAAGCAGGGTAAAATGAATCTGGCCAAGGGTATAATTTCCGGCGGTGAGTTTGAAATTGATATGGCTTCTATCGTAAATCTGGATCTCCAGGATCCGGAATATAAGAATAAACTAATGAATCATTTAAAATCAGATGATTTTTTCTCTGTCACCACGTTTCCCGTCTCCAGGTTTGTCATCACTGATGCAAAAGAAGTGGATAATAAGGAAAATCCTCATACTAATTATAAAATAAAAGGCGATTTGACGATAAAGGGAATCACTCATTCGATTGAATTTCCTGCCTCAGTCCACCTGAAAGACGGCAAATTGATCGCGAACGCGGATGTTACAGTCAACAGGGCAAAGTATAATGTTAGATATGGATCGGGTAGTTTTTTCGAAGGTTTGGGAGACAAACTGATTTATGATGATTTCATACTAAAATTAAATCTGGTGGCCTCAAAATAGTCGATTTGTTGATAACAAGAACAGTCAGAGCCAGTATTTTGACTTTACTAATAGCCTCCCCCCATTAAATACGGCTATTAAAAAAGCCCGGGATCGAAGAATCCCGGGCTTTCCTTATTGACCGAAATTTCAATTACCTTTTATAACACGAATTTCTCCATTAATGGTTGATACGGAAACTGAATTTTTACCGCCTTTTACCGCACCGGTGCCTTTGATATATTTTCGCGGTGAGCCATGGGAATATTCCCATTCACTGGACTCCTCAATTTTTAGATCAAAATCGCTGCGAATTTTATAATTCTTCCGGCTGTTTTTTGTGTACGTCAGTTTGATATCAAAGTCAGCAGATATTTCTTCAGGAAGGGTCAACTCAATGTCACCACCCATGGATGAAAGCTCCACATGACGGTCACCTTTATCAGGATTGCCTGTCATTACCACTGTTACATCACCTCCCATGGTCGTCGCCTTGACCCAGCCGTCTATCCCGTCGATAACAATTTCACCACCCATGGTTTTTGCCTGGACATATGCTTTAGCCTGACGGATGTGAATATCGCCGCCCATGGTTTTTACATTGGCGCCCATGGGCGCTTCATCAACATTAATCCCGCCGCCCATTGTCGAAATATAAACTTCGTCACCCTTGGCTTTATAATCTCCGGTCCGGTTCACAACATTTTTATAGGTGACATTTCCACCGAGCGACGTGCCTTTAATATTCCCGGTTACATTTTCGAAAAACACCCTGCCGCCCATAGTTTTAAGTTCACCGTCTATATCAGAATCTTTGAGAGTAATCTCCCCGCCGAATGTGGTCAACTCGACTTTTCCCTTCAGCTTCCTTAGATCAAGTTCTCCGCCCATCGTCTGACCGGAAAAATGACCTTCAAGATTTTCAAGTTCGATGTCTCCGCCCATCGTCTCGATCTCAATATCTGATTTTTTGGGAGCCTGAATAAAAAAATGAAGACCGCCATGATAATCGTTGTCAGATCTGACGGATATGTTCAAACCGGATCGGGTGGTTTCAAACTGTACCATGTTTTCATCGACTTCCCTGCCGCGGTATTCGACTTTAACGCTCACTTTTTCCTTATCCCAGCCCAAAATACTTACGGAGCCTCCGGTACTGATGTCCACGGATATTTTTTTTCCCATAGGAATTTTGAATTCACGTTCAAGGCTCGCGCCGGCAAGTGATCCGGCGATCACAGGAATTGCTAACAGGATTATGATTAATTTTCTCATCACACATATCCCCTTATTGGTTTAAATATTTATTTACTTTGTAAATGACAGCGGCATCTTTTCCGGGTTCCATACCCTGTATGGCTTTTTCAAGCATGTAATCACTAGTTTTGCTGGTTGTAAGATAGTCAATTGCCATCAGTCGCATATTGGTGGACTCTTCATTTTTCAACAGGGATAAAAACACATCTTTAATCCGCTCATCATTGGGAATTCCGGCAAGAGCCTGCATCGCTTTCTGACGAACACCCAGATTTGGATCATTGATCATCGTGGATATCAGGGCCTCTTTAATTTTTGGATCAAGAACTTCCTCAGCCAGTGAAATGGATTTGAGACGATTGCCGACCGATTCGGGATTCAATAATGCCTGGGTCAGGACTTCCTTTACCACCGGGTCTGATTTGGAGCGATTCATTTCAAGATGAGTCGTCACATCAAAACTGAGCGCGATATTGTTCTTGTCAATCTCTGCAAAATTAACATTACTGAAAATATACGGGGAGTTCTCAATCTGACTGATTTTCCTGTTTTGTTCCGCGGTAAAATTGATTTGTCGTATCAAGCCGTTTTCATCATTAAAACTGTTTTTATGCATAAACTTTCCACCCACAAATCCGGTCAGAAATAATATGGCGGCAATCGATGCCGCCAGGGCGGGATTCCGGAACGGAGTCAACAAGAAGGGTAAAATTTTGCGATGAAGTGATTCATTTCTGTTTTTCACGCGATATTTTATCACGCGAAGAACACGGCTCCTCATTTCAGCAAATGCAT
>JBFXGD010000187.1:0-6692 GCA_050178385.1 Calditrichaceae bacterium | reverse complement strand
TTTCGGCGTTTTAGTTTCTCGGCATGCCGGTCAAATCGTTCGAATTCGGTAAAAAAATCCACATTATCAAAGTAGCGGTCAAGTATCCCAACCGAATCGCTTCTGTCCAGAGCCGCCACCAGAATGTTTCCCGTGTCCCGGATTGCCTGCATATGTCTCGGCGCGATATAACCCGCCGCCCCGATTAGGGCGAAGTTTTGTGTTGATATGTCTTGAGTCATCATTTTTTTTAATTTTGAAATTTAGAGAGTGCAGGGAATTAAAGTAAGAAGTACGTTAATTAAGAAAAAAGATAAAAGAAAAAAGAAAAAAGATTGGAGATTGTGTCGAGATCTCAATGGATTCAATTTAATCCAGGGTGTTACCTGATATTCTTGTTTTCTTTTAATTTTTTGTCAACTTTTGAAGCTATGGCACCAAGAATGAGTGAAATTTCCCGTGATTCTATCATCAATTTTTCAAGTTTTTTTAAATCCCCAACACCAAGTTCACGAACAATCTTCAACCAATAATTTGTCTCGTTAGACTCTCTCAGAGCAATTCGGACTTTCTGATTGAATTCCTTGTAAGTTGACGCCTGGGACTCTTCATAATTCGCGCCTATTGATGTCGCAGATTTGGAAAGTTGCAGCCTCAACACTTCAAACTCTTTTTTATAAGGCAATGACATCAAAAAACGGATTATCTCCACAGAAAAACTCAATAGTCGCTGATTCAAATCAACGACATAATTCCTGCCTGCTTCTTGAACAATAAATTCTCCGTCCTTGATATCGACTTCATATTCCATCTCTTGTATTTCTTTTTCCTGTTTTGATCTTTTTTCTTTTATCTTTTTTCTTTTATCTTTCTTGTCTTCTCCATAGCTCCGCCCCGTCAGTTACATTTTTTGAAAAAAATGCAATAATAAAGGGGTTTAAATATGTGATCAGCCGTTAAAAATTGTCTTTTTCTACTTCGTTTAATCTTTGCTTTCAGAACTCATAATTAAATACTGATATTTCGGCACAAATCCTTATTTCTTTAAGATTTAAAACGCGTCATGCAATCGCGCGGCTGAGGGATAAGGGGGATAATTTAAGAAAACACCGTTTTAATTCAAGTAAAATGTTGAGGATTCTTGAAAAACAGGGGAAAATTGCGGAAAACGGAACGCCGGTAATTCTTTTTTGTCTGAACTATGATTGATATGATAATCTGAATACTCTGATCTCCAATTTCTTAATCATACTCATCATTTAATCATGTTCACCCGCCAGAGGCGGGCAGGTCACAGTTCAGACTACTTCTTCTCTTTTATCTTAAACTCCTTACTTCCTACTTCTTACTTTCCTAACCCACCCCGGCCACGATAAATCGTGCCCTTCCCCTCCCTTATGCATAAGGGAGGGGATCGAGGGGAGGGTCAGGCCCAGACGCCCCCACTCTTAACTCTTTTCTCTTAACGCTCTTTTTTCTTTTTTCTTTTATCTTTTTTCTTACCCTTCCTACTTCAGACGCTCTTCTGCGTCTCTACTCTTCTCTTTTTTCTTTTATCTTTTTTCTTTTATCTTAAAATTCCTACTTCTTACTTCCTACTTTTCTTCCTCCACCCCGGAGTTGGCTCTAGTTCACATAGGGCTAAAGCCCTGATTTGTTGTGGTCTATTCGTCATCCCCGATCTGAAGATCGGGGCTATTAATCGACTTTATACATTTCTCCTGACACCGTTGGTCAATTCTATTGCCACGAGCTTTAGCTCGTGGACTACCTGGGAATTAATTGTGATTGGCTTTAGCAAAATTTGGGCTAAAACTCTGGTTTGATGGGGTCTATCTATTATGAGGCTGATTCAAAAACAATTGGGCCAGAAACATTCAAAATGATTTTTTCTTAATTTTTTACATCTGACTATGGTCGCAAAATATCGCGGCCCTACTCTTAACGCTCTTAAATTCCTACTTCCTACTTCCCACTTCTTACTTTTCTTCCTCACCCCCGGCCTTCCGAAAAAATCGGTTGAAATTCAGGCGAGCGGAACGACCGAAATTCTTTCTGTCTGAGTCCCGACTCGTCGGGACGAGTTTAAGAATTTCAGTGCAGCGAGCCGTTTAATTTCACGATTTTTTTGGACAGCCTTGATCTTTTGGTTCTTTTCCATCAAGGGAAAAGAACAATATATTCCCCAAACAGAAAATTCGCCCCTAAGAATCCCAAACGGTTGCCATCAGATTAACAACAAGGTTATCCTGACCAGCAGAAGATCCCTACTGGATGACATGATACGTGGTCATCAGGTGCGGGCTCCTAGACTCTTAACTCTTAACGCTCTTTTTTCTTTTTTCTTTTTTCTTAAAATTCCTACTTCTTACTTCTTACTTATCTTCTCTCCCTACTTTTTGAAGGCCAAAAAGTAGCAAAAAGCCTTGGCGAATTTTAACTCGTATAAATTTATCTGTTTTTCAATTTCTTCCACTCGAACAGAAAATTCGCCCCGAAGAATCCCAAACAGTAGCTTTGTGATTAACGACCCAATTATCCTGACGAGCAGAATAGGGATTCCCGCTGTAATTGTTCGACCCCTACGGGGCCGAGGGATGTTGTGGGGTCCGTTTTTCTACAAAAATGCCATCCCTTCGGGATTGGAGATCCAATTTTCTTTACCCGCCCCACACTTAACTCTTAACTCTTTTCTCTTAACGCTCTTTTTTCTTTTATCTTTTATCTTTTTTCTTAAAATTCCCACTTCTCCCCTCCACCACCTCATACACCATCTCCACTGCTTCTGAAACGCTGAGAAGATCAGTGTCAAGGAGGATATCGGGACTTTGGGGTTCTTCGTAGGGGGAAGAAATACCTGTGAAATTGGCGACTTCACCATTTTGCGCTTTTTTATAGAGTCCTTTCGGATCGCGTTCCGCGCAGGTTTTCAGATCGGCTTTTACATATACTTCTATGAAATGATCTTTTCCGGCTCTCTCCCGGGCAAAATCACGCATTTTTTGAAAGGGTGAGATAAATGATACCAGAGTGATGAGACCGGCGTCTTTGAATAAGGCGGCCACCTCGGCAATCCGGCGGATATTTTCGTCACGGTCGGCATCAGAAAAACCGAGATCAGCATTCAGTCCGTGACGCACATTGTCGCCATCAAGACGGTAAACGGCTTTCCCGGATTGAATCAAACGCCGCTCCAGTTCCACCGCGATGGTTGATTTTCCCGACCCGGACAGACCGGTGAACCAAACCACCAGCCCCTTTTGATTCAACAACCGGCAGCGGTCTTCCCAGGTGATTTTTCCTTCGTGCCAGACGATGTTTTTGTTGTCAGTCATTGTAACTCCGGGGATTGTAAAAGTTAAGAGTTAAGAGTTAAGAGTTATGAGTTATGAGTTGTAAAATTGCAATATTTTGGTCAATTAAACAATGGGATAACGCTCACTCCCGAACAAGACACTCAAACATCTTTTTTCTTTTTTTATAAAATTCCTACTTCCTGCATTCCCTCTCTTTCCAGCGAAGCGAATCGACCAAAATTCTTTTTGTCTGAACTATGATTTAAATGATGATCTGAACACTCTGATCTCCAATTTCTTAATCATACTCATCATTTAATCATTTTCATCACAGTTCAGACAACTTCTTACTTCTTACTTCCTACTTCTTACTTTTCTTACCTTCCCAAGTAAGCAGAAGATCCTTCCTGGATGACATGCTGTGTGTTCTCTAACTGGTAAGGGTGCCTCTGCTCTTTACTCTTCTCGCTTAACTATTCTTACTTGTCCAAACTATGATTTATATGATGATATGAACACTCTGATCTCCAATTTCTTAATCATACTCATCATTTAATCATTTTCACCCGCCAGAGGCGGCCAGGTCACAGTTCAGACAACTTCTTACTTCCTACTTCTTACTTTTCTTCTCTTCCCAAGCAAGCAGAAGATCCTTCTTCTTAAAACCCGCCTCTGGCGGGCGGGATGACATATGTGAGTTGTGATGTTGCAACCAAATTGGGACGCCCCCACTCTTAACTCTTTTTCTTAACGCTCTTTTTTTTCTTAAACTTCTTACTTCCTACTTCCCACTTCTTACTTTTCTTCTCTTTTTTCTTTTATCTTTTATCTTTTTTCTTAAAATTCTTCCTCCCTCCTACCACGGCCGGAAAATAATCCCTCTGTCCTGCAACATGGTTTTGATTCGGTCAACGGCTTCGTCGAAATTTTCATTGGCAGGGATAGTGAGATCGGTTACAAGATCGGTCGTTTTGCTGTCTCCCACCCAGATGGTTTCAATTTTATCGGGATTAACGGATGTCTTTATCAATTCCAGATCATCCTGAGTCAGCTCAACCGCTGTTATAACCAATATGATACCTGCGTCAAGCATGATATGCGCCACTTCCGCCAGACGGCGTATATGTTCACCGCGGTTCTTCCCGGCGATGTTATTGTTCTTATCTTTTATATCCGCGTCCACGCCATAAAGGACGTTACCGATACCAAGGAAATAAACCGCTTTTCCATCCGCGAACAATCGTTTTTCAAGTCCTTTGGCGATGCTTTTTTTACCAACGTCTTTTTTGCCGGTAACAATAATTAACGTGGATTTCTGATTATATTTTTCTGCCCTCTGTTCGGGCGCGATCATACTTTTTTCCCATTTGTAATTTCGGAGCATGACCTTGTCTCTTACCCATGTCTGTTTGTCTTCCAGACTTTCGCGGATAATGCCACCACCGGCGATTTCATAATTATCCACGATTACAAACCGGCTGGTGGAAGCAAAATTACCGGCGAGATCAAAGGAAACGGCCTTGTTTACCTTCAGAACGCATTCCGCCACGTCATGACGATTGATCTGTTCATTCTTGTCCGACCGTCCGAGAGTGGAGGCGTCTATAACACGGGTGATCTCCTCAAGCCGCATTGTGACTTTCGCCGTACCGATTTTCAACAGATAGTCTTTTTTGCGGATCATCGGTTTACGTCCAAGCCAGAACAAACTGACTTTAAGACGGGTTGTGACTTCGGGCTTAAGTTGACCGGAGATAACGGCCATTTCTCCTCGCGACACGAATATCTGCTCGGTTAGTGTAAAACCGGTTGCCTGACCCGCCTCTGCTTCACTTTGCGCCGGACGGTTAAACGCTTCTATGGATTTGACGGTGCTGTGTTTTCCGGAAGGATAAAATACTACTTCGTCACCAACATGAACTACACCGGAGTCGATGCTGCCCGCGACTATCCGTCGGTCATCACCATGCATGGTAAATTTATACACATCCTGTACCGGCATGCGGAATGGTTTATCGACCGGAGCCGGTTCCTTTTTAAACCGATCAAGGATATCAAGCACCGTATTGCCTGTGTACCAGTCCATTTTACCGGAAAGCTCCGCCACCATATCCCCTTCACGTCCACTGACGGGTATAAATGCCGAAGGTTCAATATTGATTTGTTTCAGAAATTTTTTATATTCACCGGTAATTTTATCGAACACCTTTTGACTGTAATCCACAAGATCCATTTTATTGACCAGAACGGCAATCTGACTGATTCCAAGCATGGATAGCATATAACCGTGACGCCGGGAATTTTCCTGCACGCCTTCTTTCGCGTCGATAACCAGCAGCGCGGCCTCCGCCCGGGACGCTCCCGTAATCATATTTTTCAGGAATTCAATATGGCCCGGCGCGTCGATAATGATATAATCTCTTTTTTGTGTTTTAAAGAAACAACGCGCGGAATCGATGGTGATACCCTGTGATTGCTCATCCTTGAGCGCGTCCAGCAGAAACGCGTATTCGAATGGTTTGGAATTACGCCGGCATGATTCTTTAACCTGTTCCAGCTTGCCTTCGGGAAGTGATTTGGTATCCGCCAGCAGCCGCCCGATAATCGTGCTCTTGCCATGATCAACATGCCCGGCAATGACAATGTTCATTTGTTGTTTCATCATATCGATTTTTTGTTCCTGTGCCATTATTTATGAATCCCGGTTTACTATTTTAAGGTTTTGTGATTTTTTAAATGTGTTACTTTTCAGACTCCCCGGCTACGCCCTGCGGCGCGCCCAGGTCTTAACTCACTCTGTTTTTCTACAATAATTTCATCCCTTCGGGATTGGGTATAATTCGCGTGATCGAAAGAAGACTCTGATTCCACTTTCTTAATCATGGCCATCAGTTAATCATTTTACTCAGAGTTCAGACAAATTCCTACTTCCTATTTCCTACTTCTTACTTCCATGCTCTTTTATCTTTTATCTTTTATCTTTTATCTTTTATCTTAAAATTCTTACTTCTTACTTCCTACTTCTTACTTTTCTTCCTCCACCCCCGGCCTTCCGAAAAAATCGGTTGAAATTCAGGCGAGCGGAACGACCGAAATTCTTGATGTCTGAGACCGCTGCCAGGCGGGCGAGTTTAAGAATTTCAGTGCAGCGAGCCGTTTAATTTCACGATTTTTTTGGACAGCCTTGATCTTTTGGTTCTTTTCCATCAAGGGAAAAGAACAATATATTCCCCGAACAGAAAATTCGCCCCAAAGAATCCCAAACGGTTGCCTTCAGATTAACAACAAGGTTATCCTGACCAGCAGAATAGGGATTCCCGCTGTAATTGTTCGACCCCTACGGGGCCGCGGGATGTTGTGGGGTCCGTTTTTCTACAAAAATGCCATCCCTTCGGGATTGGAGATCCAATTTTCTTT
>JBFXGD010000186.1:4174-6821 GCA_050178385.1 Calditrichaceae bacterium | reverse complement strand
GCTGTATCGGCCTTGGAACATGTGTAAAAGCATGCAAATTCGGAGCGATCATCATGGGTGATGACGGCCTTCCGCATTTTAATCCTGACCGCTGCGTGGGATGCGGTGAATGTGTCCGCGCCTGTCCCAAAGGGATTATAGCACTGATATCGGAAAAAACAAAAATCCTGCACTGGAATCAATACACGGAATGCCTGGCGCCGTGCCGTCAAAAATGTCCCGCTCAAATCGATATCCCAAAATATATTCATTATATCAAAGATGGTAAATATGCCGAGGCGCTTCTGACGATTAAAGAGCATAATCCCCTCCCTTTGACCTGCGGTCGCGTTTGTCCGGAACCCTGCGCTCTGGCCTGCCGCCGTCAGATTAAAGATGAACCGGTGGCAATAAATTATTTAAAACGGTTTGTGGCTGACTGGGAGATGAATTCCGGGCGCCGGCTGACCATTCCCGTCGCGCCGGACACACAGAAAAAAGTCGCGGTGATAGGGAGCGGCCCCGGCGGACTTTCAGCGGCGTATTATCTGCGCAGACTGGGGCATCAGGTGGTCATTTTTGAGAAAATGGACAAGTTGGGCGGTATGCTCCGTTACGGCATCCCTGAATACAGGTTACCGAAAAAAATTCTGGATTGGGAAATTGAAGGTATTCTGAAACTGGGTATCGAAGTCAAAACCGGCATTGAATTTGGCGTCAATATTAAGATGGAAGATATACGAAATGAAAAATTTGACGCCGTTTTCATGGCTGTAGGCGCCTGGGGTGAACATCAGCTGAAGATTGAAGGACATGACGCTGAAGGTGTTATCAGCGGAATTAAATTTTTAGAAAGGTTTCATAATGGTGAGAATGTCTCAACAGGTAAACAGGTGATCATCATCGGGGGAGGCAACACCGCCATTGACGCCGCCAGAAGCAGCAAACGCCTGGGCGCTGAGAACGTAACCATCGTTTACCGCCGTTCCAGGAATGAAATGCCGGCTAATCCCGCTGAAATTGTCGCCGCCGAAGAAGAAGGAATCTCCATCATGTTTTTATCTTCTCCAAACCGGATTATTACCCGGAACGGCTCCGTGGAAGCGCTGGAAATAACAAAAATGAAACTCGGTGAACCCGATCCCGGCGGCAGACGGCGGCCTGTCCCGATTGAAGGCTCTGAGGAGCTTATCACCTGTGATATGATTATCGAAGCTGTCGGCCAGAAGCCCGATATTGAGTTTATGCAAAACGATCCGTCCCTAAAAATGCTTAACCTGACACATTGGGATACGATTGAAGCGGAAGAATCGACCTTACAAACAGACATCCCCTATGTATTCACGGGTGGGGATTGTTTTACAGGACCCGGGCTTGTGGTGGAAGCGATCGCCGCGGGAAGATATGCCGCACGTTCCATTCATTTTTACATGATGGATGGAAAAATTCCGCCAATCCAGGACCGGCAGAAAGATTTTATACCTGAGTCATTGCAGAAGTCGATTACCGGTGTGGAAACGAAACCACGTGTTTTTGAACCTGTCGTAACACTGGAAGACCGGTTGGGTACGTTTAAAGAAGTTGAAGGCACCATTGATGAAGAGGATGCCCGCTATGAGGCGACACGATGTTTAAATTGCGGTATTTACTGCTATGATCAGGATGAGGAAGAGTCGGTGACGGAAGAAGCGATCGTATGATACCATTTATTGAAGGAAAGTAATATAACTATGAAGCTCCTTAAAGATGCGGAATCACGTTTATCTTTGGTGTTATGGGCAATTGCCGTACACTCCTTTCTGGTTGGATTGGGATTAATTATTCAGCCGCCGGTTATTATGAAGTTGTTTGGGTTTAAGTCCTGCGGTGAGCATTTTTTCCCTGCCCAGGGCGGTGTTTTTCACATTGTGATGGCCTCTGCATACGTGATGGCCGCGAGTCATCCCCTGCAAAACAGAATTATGATTGTATTTTCCATTTGGGTCAAGGCGGCGGCAACCATCTTTCTATTGCTTTATTTTCTGATTGTTGAGTCCATTTGGATAGTGCTGGCTTCCTGTATTGGTGACGGAGTGATGGGCCTATTGATCTTCCTGGCCTATCGCTCATGGATGAATAAAATATACAGTGAACAGGATAAATCAATTTGGCAGGATAAAAAATTTACCGGCTGAATAAGTTGATAAATTAAAAGTATCGGAAAACAAAATGGATACAAAATTACCCGGAATCGTCGTAACCGGCGCGTCTGGATTTGTGGGGCGGCATTTTCTGGAAGCCGCGGCGGGAAAATACAGATTATTTTGTCTCGCGAGACGTTCACAAAGAGAGGCCGGCATCCCCTCCTATGAAAATTTACGCTGGTCTCAGGTTGACATCGCTGACTGGGATGGTCTCCGTGATGTGGTGCGTTGTATCAAGTCTCATGGCGGGGCTGATTATGTTCTGCATCTGGCGGGATACTACGATTTCAGCAACCGGGATAATCCCGAGTACGAAAGAACCAATGTGACCGGTACACGTCATATTTTAAAACTGGCAAAGTTGCTGGGTGTGCGGCGATTTATATTTGCCAGCTCTCTCGCCGCCTGCGAATTCCCTCTGCCTGGCAATTCGGTGAATGAAGAAACACCCCCCTCCGCCCGCTTCCCTTATGCATGGAGCAAAA
>JBFXGD010000186.1:0-4074 GCA_050178385.1 Calditrichaceae bacterium | reverse complement strand
AAGTTGCTGGGTGTGCGGCGATTTATATTTGCCAGCTCTCTCGCCGCCTGCGAATTCCCTCTGCCTGGCAATTCGGTGAATGAAGAAACACCCCCCTCCGCCCGCTTCCCTTATGCATGGAGCAAAAGAATGGGTGAGAAAATGATCCGTGATCACGCGGAATGGTTTCCCTCTACCATTGTCAGGATGGCTGCCGTTTACAGCGACTGGTGCGAATATCCGCCTCTGTATGTATTTCTAAACACCTGGCTGTCAAAAAAATGGAACGCGCGTATTCTCGGAGGACGCGGAGAATCGGCCGTCACCTATATCCATATCAATGATTTAATCAAAATTTTTATGCGTCTGTTTAAATTAAGTGATGATTTACCGAGAATCTGTACATTTAACGCCAGTCCCAGTCATACGACATCGCATCTGGATCTTTTCAAAGCGTCAACCCAATATTATTTCGGGCAAAGCGTTAAATCGATTTCGATGCCCAAGTTTCTGGCGGTTCCCGGCATGGCCGTTCGTCAGGTTCTCGGTCGCTTTATCGGTCATGAACCTTTTGAGAAGTTATGGATGGCCAAATATATTGACAAAAAACTGGAAGTTGATTCTTCGGCCACCTTTAAAAAATTGGACTGGATGCCCACTCCCCGCTATGATTTGAAACGAAGACTGCTTTTTTTGATTGAAAACATGAAAAACCATACCGATGCGTGGCAGCTGCGAAACGAGGCTGCGCTGAACAGAGTGGTACACCGGCCCAATTTAACCATTTATAATATCCTGTTTGAAGCGGGTGACATTTTGGTTGACGAGATGATCAGCTTGATTCGCGAACCATCGAACAGAGATCGCTTCCTGCCATACAATGATATGGATGAAGAAACGCTGAAGTGGTATATCAAACTATTATATCAGCTAATCTATACAACGATTCGTACCAGAGATCGCAAATTGATTCTCAACTACGCCCAGATTATCGCCTACCGGCGATTTTTTGAAGGATATGATCAGACAATTGTCATCGGTGTCATCAATGACTTTGGTGATATAATATACCGTTATCTGATGAGCAAACCGGAACTGAAGGATTCGCAGAAGAGAATTTATGATAACGTTAATCTGACTTTTCAGATTGTCACGGATGAAATAGAAGATACCTATGACCGCTTAAAGAGCCAGTCCCCCGAACGGCTGGAAAGTCTTAAAGATCAGAATATTCAGCTTCCGGTAAGCAGCGGAGATCTGGAACGCGTTGTGCATCAGCTAGATGATATCTGTCAGGACACCCTGGAAGAGCGTCTGCCGTTCGGTTCTCATCAGTTAAGTGAACTCGTTCCGCCTGAAGAACACACTTCCTGACTTTTTGGCGGTGATAAACGGAGGCAAGATAAGAAGTAGGAAGTAGGAAGTAAGAAGTAAGAAGTAGGAATTTTAAGAAAAAAGATAAAAGACAAAAGAAAAAAGGAAAAAGAAAGAGCTGTTTCCACCTTGGGCAAAGGGGGACGCACCATGATTCTTACAGAATGACCTTTGGGAGATTTTAACGTTTTTCCGCACAATCACATTATCACCATGTTTCATCCTGGAAGGATCTTTGTCTAAGTCGCGATAATTATGCGGACGGGCACAAAGATTTTATTCCATAACCTGCCGAATGACTTTCGGGGGGCGCGGCAGCGTCGGGTATTATTTCTTCCAGTAACCGAATTCCGGCGCGTAGCATGTTCCGTCCAGATCGTGGACTTTTTCCAGCATATTTGCCTGAGCATCAGCTATGGCCTGATTATAGATGCTGGGTCCTACTTCATTTACACAGAAATCGAGCAACAGAGAGGCCTTCAGGTCTCCAATTTCCTGGTCCATGTTCTCTTCAAAATAACGTTTTATCGATTCAATTAACCGTTGTTCCGTCTCTTTCGACAGCTTGATTTCCATACGAGCTCCCCTGTTTTTGTTATCTGGATCATTAAACAATTCTTTCATATATAGCAACACGCGCGAAATAAATCAAGTCGGTTTTGTCATCAGCATTTTCTAAAGACTTAGTAGATAAGAGTAGTTTTTTTTATATCATTTTGGAAATTTTCTTTTAAGTCTTTCTGTTTACATTTTTATGGAATTAAATTTTTTGAATTAATTCTCATCCCGGTAAACTTCTTATTTAATCTGGTTTGTATTCCATAGACTTAATCCCTCCTCCCCACGATTGGAATCGTTTTCATGCAAGGATGCCTATTCGCCGCAATAGGTTTAATTTGCCATTGAAAGAACGCCCATGTGTATTATCAATCAAAGCAGAGGCCCTCCTGATCGTCCGCCGTGATTTGTTGTGGATTAATTTAATTATTTTTTATTAGGGGGGAATTTAGTCATGGGAACAAATAATTTTAATATGCTGAAATATTTATCTGTAGCCGTTATATTTTTTCTGCTGATTTTCGCGACGGGATGTAATCAGGGGGATGAGCCGACTTCGGCACTGAATAATTCACCTGACGGGAATCTCAACCAGGCGCTGGCCAAAAACAACGTGATACACCATGTGTCTCTTGGCGGCGCGGATATCTGTGAAGCGCTGGGTCTGCCCACCGGCTGCGACGCGAATTTTTCACTAACGGCGAATATGAAGGCTGACGGAAGCGTAAAAGGACAATGGCAGGATACATTTGCGGGGGGAAAAGAAGGCATTCATGTGACAATTGACTGTATGAATATAATGGGCAACGCGGCTATCGTCGGCGGTGTGATTAAACATGGGACAGTAGGCGGAGTGGATGTCAGCGGATTATACGCAATGACTGCGGTTGTGGATAACGGCACATCTGCCAATGATACCCCTGATCAGCTCAGTTTCTCCATCTTTCCCGCAGGCGATGTTTTTGGAACCGAAGACTGCAATGATTTAACGATTTCAGACTTTCCGCTTTTTGATCTTAAGCATGGTCAGGTGAAGGTAAAATAAGGATCTTTTAAACGGGGGGGATTACACCTAATTGATTAAATTGATCGGGTGTAATTGACGCCGGGCAGGCCTAAAAACCTGTCCGGTTTTTTTATGTTAATACATGGATGTAGAAATCGGTAAAATACAAGGCCGTCCCAACGCCCACCGGGACAGCCTCTTCTCGTTAATCTTCCGGGCCGTACGGCGTCATTCCATTCGGAATAAATTCGAAATCGATCCCCGGATTAACAACATGACTAAGCGCGGGTGCAGGACCTCCATCCAGTGTAAATGACATCAATGCCACATGCTGTAGCCAAACGATTTTTGTCGGATGCAGCGCCCCGTCAGATACGCGAACAAGTTCATGATAATGCACAAATCCGGCTCTGGCATAGAACTTCGCTTTATGAACGGACCAGGTATCTATCACCGCGTTGACAGCATAGAGCAACGCCCCATCCGGCGCGTCAGATGACCACCATTTTGATGAGCCAAAAGGTCCCGTGTTAAAATGCCTTCCCAACAGTTTGTTTTTCCCGATCATTTTCCAATAATGCCCCGGGATATCAGTTTCGCCGTTTGGACCGTCCGGAGCACCAGCGAAATAATAATCCTCGCCATCGACCCTGACGATTAAGGCGTGCTCGAAACCAATTTTCAGAACCCCCGCCGGATCGCTCTGAACAGTGGCGGATTCTGATAACACACCTGAATCCTGATGAATGTTGTTCGCGTTTGTAGCGAGATCACTTTGCTGACAGGCAATAAAAACAGCCATTCCCATCATGACCTGACCCACGCGTTTAAAAATGGTTAGTAACATAGCTCCCCCCTATGGTTACTGGTTGGATGGTTGAAGTGATTATCTGTAAACGATAACCATATATGCTATAACTGTCATTGTCTTCTGTCTATTTCTATGTGACAAAATTTAATCCTGACAGGATTCTAGCGCTGAATCATTGATTGTTGATTATCCATTCTGGAAAATTTTGAATTTTTTCAAGTTACCGGGAACATTGAAGTATACTCCAGATCGTTATATCATAAAAAGAGGCTCAATATGGAAAAATTTACAATAGGAACTTTATCAACATTGACCGGAATATCTGTAGACACAATTCGATATTATG
>JBFXGD010000185.1:0-6867 GCA_050178385.1 Calditrichaceae bacterium | reverse complement strand
ACGCTCTTCCGATCTAAAATATGAAGGCGTTTCATCTAAACGATTCCCTGAAAAAAGCCGGGAGCAGGGTTGACCGTCATGCTCCGATCGGAAAGGGAGAAATTGGTACAGACAGTTTTGAATACATCATAAATAATAAAAAAATGAAAGATATTCCCGCGGTAATGGAGATTCCGGGGGACGAGAAAGTGTATCGGGACAGTGTCTTACAATTAAAAAATCTAAGAAAATAAAAAAGGCAGCTTTGCGCTGCCTTCATATTTTTATTTGTTGTATTCCAGATGCCGTAGCATTCCATCGATTTGCTGTTTGAAAACCGGATCTGCGGAAATATTCTTCGCGACATTATCAAGTGCATGAATTACGGTTGAATGATCCCTGCCTCCAAAGTACAAACCAATCGTTACGAGAGAATGGTTGGTCAGTTTCTTTGAAAGATACATAGCTACCTGCCGCGCGCGCACAATGTCTTTTTTTCGTGTTTTTGCTCTGAGTTGATCAATCGGCAGTTTATAGATTTTTGCTGTATGATCCATTATGGTGTCGATCGTCAGAACGCTTTTATCCGGTTTGGCGATCTCGGAAACGATTGACCTTGCCAGTTCAAGAGTGGGTTCCGCCGCGGTAAATGTAACCTGGGCCATAATTTTTGTAAGGGCGCCTTCCAGTTCACGTACATTGTGCGTCATATTCACCGCGAGATATTCGATGACGTCCGCGGGTATGGCCAGTTCACTTTCATCACATTTATTTCTCAATATGGCAAGTCTCGTTTCAAAATCAGGCGGCCGCACATCCACTACAAGTCCCCATTTAAATCGCGATATCAGTCTTTCCTCAAGGGCGTTTAATTCATTGATGGGGCGGTCTGATGTGAGAACAATCTGTTTGCCGTTTTGGTGCAGGTCATTAAAAGTATGAAAAAATTCTTCCTGGGTTTTTCCTTTGTTTGAAAAAAATTGAATATCGTCCAGCAATAACAAATCGCATGAGCGGTAAAAAGCTGAAAACTCTGATACTTTGTTTTGCTGAATGGCATTGATAAAATGCGATGTGAAGGTTTCGCTGGATGCGTAAAAAACTTTCGTACCCGGATTTTTTTGTACAGCATGATTGCCGAGCGCCTGAATCAGATGTGTTTTTCCGAGTCCTGTTCCACCATAGATGATCAGCGGATTGTAATTGGTTTTGCCCGGTGAGTCGCTAACCGCCTTTGCGGCAGCATAAGCAAAATTATTACTGTCACCGATGATAAAATTTTCAAATACATAACGTTCATTAATACGGGTATAATATGGTGATTTAACATCTGCTTTCGGAGTTTCGGGCATTGGCGCCTGGTGCCAGTCTTTTGCCTGATAGGGTGAAGCCGAGGCGCTTTCAGTTTCCACCACATATTTTAATTTTTTCGAATCCCCCAAAATTTGTGTTATGGCATTTTGCACCAGTTTTGAGTAATGATTATCTATCCATTCACAAAAAAAGCGGTTTGGAACGGAAAGCTTCAAATAGTCGTCCTCGATGTCAATCGCTTCGATTGGAGCAAACCAGGTGTTAAAACTCCGGATGTTTACATTTTCTTTGATAACTTCTAATATGGCCTGCCAGACAGCCTGGGGTGATGATAGAGATTGCGCAGCTTCACTCGACATTGACGATTATCCTTCTTTGAAAATATTTATCCACATTTGAGTTCATAATGATTAACATCCGAAGAAGATTACCCCGTTTCTAAAAAAAATCATTCTATCCGGCATAAAAACCTTGCAAATAGTTGTTTTTATTGAGATAAACGGATAATTGGGGAAAGACCGTTATATTTTTTAACTGATCTCCTTGCAAACCGGAATGTGAATAGTTGGGAGTTGTGCACAAGTTATCCACATTCAGTGTTTTTGCTTACTACAGTGTAAGAGTTTCTCTTTATAAAAGTCAAGCAAAGTGTAAAATTTATCTGAAATGTTTTTTTATGATTTTATATTAAAGTGTTATACTATACTGACTTAAATAATATAAAAAAAGTGGTAAATTTTTGCACACTTCTTTTCCATGGCAAAAACCGGTTAATTTAATCTTAACAATTTTAAAGAAAAGATCAAAATGACATGTTTCACGAAGCACACTATATATCATAAAGAAAATCCAATGTTTATCTTTCAATTTAATTTTATTGACCCGAAATCGTGTAAATGGTATAAAAACAAAAGCATAAATTGGATTTAAGGTGAACATGCTATTTAGATGGCTACCTCAAGTAATGAATGAGGGGCAAATGACTTGACATTAAATAAGGGTAATGGTAATTTAAAACCAATTTTTCAGGAGAATGATTATGGCAGAATTAAAATCAGTTATGTCGAACAAAGCGCCGGCGCCGATTGGGCCCTATTCCCAGGCTATTGAATCCCAGGGATTTATCTTTACATCCGGTCAGATAGCGCTTGATTCAGCGACCGGTCAGATCGTTCCGGGAGGAGTCGAAGCACAGGCCGGAAAAGTTTTTGAAAATCTCAAAGCTGTGCTGGATGCAGGCGGTTCAGGGCTTGAATATGTGGTAAAGACAACTATATTCCTTAAAAACATGGACGACTTCGGAAAAGTGAATGACATTTATGCCGGATATTTTAGTAAAACTCTGCCGGCGCGTTCCACGGTCGAAGTGAGCCGTCTTCCGAAGGATGTGCTGGTAGAGGTGGAGTGTATCGCCATTAAGCGTTAGGAAGGATCCTCATCATTGAATAATTATTATTTTATTGTGAATCCCGCATCCGGGAGAGGAAAGGGTAAAGTTCTCGGAGGCCGTCTTCGACAGAAATTGATTGACCTTGGGCTGGATCATGAACTTGTTTTTACGGAAAAAAAATGGCATGCTGTAGATTTAGCGGCAAAAGCGGCAGATAAATTTAAGATAGTTGTCGCTGTCGGTGGTGACGGTACTGTCCATGAGGTGGTAAACGGCCTTGTAGGAACAAAAGCTGTTTTTGGTGTAATTCCTGTAGGGAGCGGAAATGACTTTGTTCATGCCGCCGGTATTCCCAACGATTTCAACCAGGCGCTTGATTTACTGCTTGCCGGGAATCAAAAATTTATTGATGTGGGAAAAGCGAACGACCGTTATTTTCCGAACGGGCTTGGCGTTGGCTTTGACGCATGGGTGGTTAATACGAGTTTCTCAGTGACCAAACTCCGCGGAAACGCGATATATCTTTATTCAGTCCTCAGAAATTTGATTACCTACAAGCCTGTAGAAATTGAAATCCGGTACAACGGAACAGTCAGGACGGAAGATTTTTTCATGCTGACTTTTGGTAATGGCGTATCAATGGGCGGCGGTTTTCATCTCACTCCGGATGCCGTGCTGGATGACGGACTGATTGATCTTTGTCTCGTTAAAAACATGTCGCTGATTGCAAAACTTAAAAATTTACTCCTGGTGTATTCAGGTAAACACAAAGATGATCCGAAGGTCACGATGGCCCGCGCCGATAAAGTACAGCTGAGATCTGAAACAGGTTTTGCCGTCCATGCAGATGGTGAGTTAATGTCATTAAACATGCAAGAACTAAATATAGAAATAATTCCGAATGCTCTGAGAATTATTTCCTGAACGACGAACGGTTAATTTGAAAACAGTCATCAGAATTTTTATTATCATCACAATTGCATCAGTAATTTCGGTAAACGCGCAGCAGACTGCTCCGGTGGAAAGGGATTCGCTGAAATCATTGTCTCCGGTATCGGCAATCTGGCGATCGGCTCTTGTCCCAGGATGGGGACAAATATACCAGGAACGGCTTACTACAGCTTCCGTGTTCTATTCATCGTCCGCTACATTTTATTATCGTAGTTTTTTCAATTTGTATCAATATGAAAAACACGGGTACGACCGATTTTATGACCGGTTCCGGAATGACCTGGCAATCGCTCTTACTTTACATCTCGCGAATGTGGTCGATGTGAGTTACGCGGCGTTTAAAAAGAAACCGACCGGCTGGCAGGGAGAGTTATTAGGCGATAAACCGCTTAAGTCGCCCTGGGGCGCTACGCTGAGGTCGGCCATTTTGCCGGGATGGGGACAAGTTTATAATGAAAATTATGTAAAAGCGGTTTTATATCTCGGGATTGACGGATATTTGTTCTACAAGATCAGGGAAGCAGATATTAAGTACCGGGAATCGCGTGAAACCAAATACAGGGATGACCGTTCCCGATTCAGCTGGTATTTTGGAATTGCTTATCTGCTTACAATGGCGGATGCTCACGTGGAATCATATTTGTATAAATTTGACGAGGCAGTCAAACTCACGGTCATGCCGGAAGTGATAAATGGAACGGCGGGAGTAAGGGCTTATGTGGAGTTCTAAACTCTCCGGAGTCTGCCTGGGGGTTTTTGTACTGATGTCCTTCGTGTTCGGGAATGAACCATTGCCAGGCGTGGGGTTTCATTATTCCAAATCAGATTTGATGAAAAATGATTCGTTGAATTCAATAAGCAAGTATCCGGCTGATCACTGGTTCGGAAGAGACAAGGGGCTTCATTTTGCGGGAAGCCTGATCAGCGCCGCGGCTGTTTCAAATTATCTGCAAAGATTTTCGGGAACCCCGAAAAACAAATCCAAAAACATTGGAATGGCTCTTAGTTTCAGTTTGGGCCTGGGCAAAGAATTGATGGATTCAGGGAAACAAAATGTCCGGTTTTCATTTAAAGATCTTATAGCCGATCTGGCGGGTATCATTTGTGCGGGGGTATTGCTAAATATTGAGTAACCTATCAAAAAAATATTTTGAATATTCGGGTATTGTTCATATCCATTCAACTTACAGTGACGGCTCATTGCCTATTCCAAAAATAGCAAAAATCGCCAACGAACTGGATGTGAATTTTTTGCTTTTCACCGATCATAACACTTTACAGCCAAAATTTGACGGTCTGGAAGGATGGTACGGAAAAATTCTGGTAGGTGTGGGCTGTGAAATCAATGATGTATCGGATATGAACCATTATCTGGCGTTTGACATTGATGAAGAAATCAGCAGCGAACTCGCCCCAAATGAGTATGTCTGCCGTGTCCGTGAAAAGGGCGGTTTTGGCATCATTGCCCATCCTGATGAAAAAAGAACGGCGATGCCCGAGTATCCGCCGTATCCATGGACTGTCTGGGATTCCGATTGCTATGACGGAATTGAAATCTGGAACCAGATGTCAGAATGGATGGAGGGACTTACGCATAGCAACAAGTATTGGCGGGCGGTTCATCCAAGAAAAAGCATTCTTGCCCCAAACGCGGAAGCGCTTGCCAGGTGGGATGAATTAAATCTAAACAAAAAAATCCTGGGAATCGGTGGCGTTGACGCGCACGGCCATATATATAAACTTTGGGGATTATTCCGGATAACGATCTTCCGGTATAAAGTTTTGTTCAAAACCATACGTACTCATGTCCTGATCCCCGAGCAGCTTTCCGGGCAAAAAGATTATCGGGAAGATCTGAAAAAAATATACAATGCCATGCGAAACTCCAATGTGTTTATTTCGAATCACTACATCGGGGACGCGGGTGACTTTTTGGCCTGGCTGGAAAACAAAAATGATCAGGTTATCATTGGCGAGACAATTGCGCTGGACGAAAAAACAAAATTGTGTGTAAAAAATCCGTTACGGGCAAAAACCGTTCTTATAAAAAACGGAATCCCGGAGGATGAGGCTGAGAGCAATGAGATTGAATTTAAAATCAGTGCTCCCGGTGTATATCGTGTTGAATCACATCTTGCAAACCGGCCATGGATTTATTCTAATCACCTCCGCGTCACTGATAAAAAGTAGATTTGCATTTATCCGAAAATTTAATCAACTTTAAGCCTTTTAATTATGGATTAATATCATGAATGATTTTTTAGATAAACCAGATGATTTTTGCGGAGTTGTGGGAATATACGGTGATCCGAACGCTTCATTTAATACCTATCTCGGGTTACACGCATTACAGCACAGGGGACAGGAGAGTGCCGGAATCGCTGTCACTGATGGACAGATAGTCCGCAAGAAATTGGGTATGGGACTCGTCTCCGAAGTTTTTAATGAACAGAATTTGCAGGAGCTGCCCGGGCATATCGCCATTGGGCATAACCGGTATTCTACAACGGGAGGTTCAGCAGCCCTGAATATCCAACCCATTGTAATTTATCATAAAGACGGTAATCTTGGTGTTGGTCATAACGGCAATCTGACTAATTCGAAAGTATTGCGCAGACAGCTGGAAGAACGCGGTTCTATCTTCCAGACCACAACTGATAGCGAAGTCATACTGCACCTGGCCGCGAAATCAAAAGAAAAGGATATCATCCACAAGATTCAGGATGCGGTGAGGCAGATTAAAGGGGCCTTTAGTCTCGTTTTCTTAACAGAAAATAAGCTGATTGTTGTCCGGGACCCCAATGGATTCCGTCCGTTGGCGCTTGGGAAATTTAACGGGGCAATGGTAGTCGCGTCAGAAACAACCGCATTTGATTTAATAGGGGCGGAATATATCCGTGATGTAAAATGTGGTGAGATGCTGGTATTTGATTCCGAAGGCATGCGGTCCTTTTCGCCTTTTGAAAAGCAGACTCCCGCGCATTGTGTTTTTGAATTTGTATATTTTTCGCGGCCTGACAGTCAGATTTTTGGGGAATATGTGGATAAAACTCGCAGAAAACTCGGAAAAAATCTGGCGCTCGAAAAACCGGCCGATGCTGATATTGTTATTTCAGTTCCTGACAGCAGTAATACAGCCGCTCTGGGATTCTCTGCCAGAAGTGAGGCTAAATTCGAGATTGGATTTATCCGCAATCACTATATTGGAAGAACATTTATTCATCCTTCACAGA
>JBFXGD010000184.1:0-6881 GCA_050178385.1 Calditrichaceae bacterium | reverse complement strand
ACGGTTCAGAAATCCAGTTCGGACCGACCGATTTCGTTTCAGATAAACAATTTGTCCTGACCTTTAAGTATGATGAGCTCCTCAGGAATCAGGTTTTTAGTGAATCAAAGCTTAAGGTATTTTATCGTTCTGCGGGTGGCTGGGTAGAACAAGAGACATACATTGACAAGACAAATAAGGAACTTGTCATCAACACATCCAAACTCGGTACTTATAAATTGGGTGAAGGAAGCGTGATAACCAGTGTAATGCCTCAAAATTTTGTATTAAACCAAAATTACCCGAATCCTTTTAATCCTGTCACGGAAATTGAGTTTACCCTGGCAAATAAGGTTCCTCAGAATACTGAACTGATCGTTTATAACAGTCTCGGACAAAAATTAAACACATTGTTCAGCGGCAAATATTCTTTTGGCACGTTCAAGGTCCGCTGGGATGGAACCAATTCGTCCGGACAAAAAGTATCAAGCGGTGTGTATTTCTACCAGCTTGTTTCAGGCGATCAGGTTGTTTCTAAAAAAATGATATTGATTAAATAAAACAGATTGGATAAGGAGCTTTATTATGAAAATCAAAAAACTTCTTTTATATAATTTGTGGCTGATATTAATATTTTCTATTGCCTTTGTCGGCTGCAGTTCAGATTCTACAAGCACAAAGGATGATAACACGACAATATCAGAAGCAAGCGTAAACGGCTGGAATGCGTTTAAAGCGGGTAACTACCAGGAAGCCATAGGTTATTTTGATACGGCGCTTGCTGATAATCCCAATGAATTTGCGGCGCATCTCGGTCTTGCATGGAGCTATTCAAAATTGGGAGAAATCACTACCGCATACGATTATTTTGATTCAGCAGATGGCCTGAATATTACAAGTGATGATCTGAACGCCGGTATGGCTTTTGCAGAGCTCATTCTCGGCTTGTACAGCAACTCGATTGTCCACGCTTCAACGGCCATTAGTAATCAACCGACTTGGTCATTCACCTATAATTCTCCGACTATCGGTATCGATCTTGATTATAAGGACCTGCAATTATGTATGGCGCAGGATTATTTCTGGCTCGGTGATTTCGAAACCAGCCTTATTGAGGTAAAGAAATTGAACGCCAGTTTTGACGCTGATGTCAGCACTTCCGCCGGACAACAGGCATTGCACGAAGAAATTATGAGACTACGCGGCGTCATTTAACCGGACCGCCGGGATTAAGGCCTTTCCCCTCACAGGGAAAGGCCTTTTTTATTTATTTTACTTCTTTTATTCCAATTAATACAAAATTGAGATCAAACTTTTTACTTGTATAAGTTCATATTTTGATTACCTTTATAGTTTTACATGATCATTAACTATGAGAGATGTTTGGAAAATATAAATGCAATCTCCGCGGCCATCATTGCCGGTGGAAAAAGCGCCAGATTTGGTATTCCGAAAGTCACTGCTGTCTATCAAAATAAGCGTCTCATCGACTGGGCCGTTTTGTTGGCTGAAAATATCACCAGTCATATTGTTATCGTTTCCGGGCCCGAAGAGATAAAATATTTTGATCATATCAGATCTGTGCGGGACAAAGTAATTGATCGCGGACCCATCGGCGGTATTTATACAGCTCTTGAATTTTTTCCGGACGAATGGGTCGCCGTGCTGCCATGTGATATGCCCCGCCTTTCGGCAAAAGTGTACCATTATATGATGAAGTTCAGATCGGACAATCAGCCGGTTGTGGCCAAATCCGCGAAGGGTCTGGAACCATTGGTGTCCCTATGGCCGGGAAATGCGCTGAGTACCGTAGAAAAGTCAATCCTGGAAGGCAATTACAGCCTGCACAAACTCCTTTCGCGTTTAAATGCCGTTCAGGTGGATATCCCGGAGGAAATGCCGGATTATAAGCCTGAATACTTTTATAATATTAATACACAAGATGATTTGATGAAATTAACGCAGAAGGATGAGATTCACGATCCGACATAGAATGAACCGAAACAAAAATAAATGAATAAATCCATCATAAATAAAAACATTTCCCATGTCACCCCGGCTGAATTTTTCATTCCGCAACGCAGAGCCACTGACCGGATTACAGCTCTCTGGGCATTAAGCGAAGCAGGACTGGGAGGTATTCTTCATGCTTTTAAAATTCCGTTCACCGGATTGATAATCGGCAGCAGCGCTGTCATTTTTATGACGCTTCTCGCTTGTTTTTCTGATAAAAAAAACACTATTCTCCGCGCCACATTATTGGTTTTAATTGTAAAGGGATTTGTAAGTCCACACACACCGTTCACCGCTTATCTTGCCGTGGGTTTACAGGGATTGTTTGGTGAGTTTATATTCAGATGGATAAAATACCCCGGTATCGCCGCACCTTTGCTCGGAGCCTTAGCATTGTTTCAATCGGGAATTCAGAAAATCATTATTCTGACCGTTGTTTTCGGCAATAACCTGTGGAATTCAATTGACTTGTTTACGAACTATATACTGGGGCAGCTTTTTATCTCTATAAATTATTCATTTCCAATGAGCATTAGCGCCTTGTTTATCGTTTTATATGTGGGCATTCACGTGGCAGCCGGTGTATCCGCAGGGATCTGGGCGCCCCTTTTCAGCGCAAAAATTAAAAATGAATTAAAAAACAAACCAGCATTGTTAAATCTACCCGCAGATGCTGATAAAACGAATAATAATCCTAAAAAAAAGAAAAGAAAACGTCCCTGGCATAAATTTTCCAATATGATGTTACTGCTGATCATATCATCAATCCTGATTTTGTCTTATATTTTTCCGGTGTTTGAGAAAAACCAGGGAACAGCTGCTTTGTTAATGGCAGCACGGTCGGTCCTTGTTATGACCGTCTGGTATTTTATATTAGGGCCGCTGATGATCACTAAACTCCGGTCATATTTGAACAGAAAAAAAATGCATTATTCACCCGAAATTGAATCTATAATAGGACTGTTTCCCTTGTTCCGCAAAATTATAAGGCAGAGCTGGACTGTCTCCGGAAATGAGAAAGGAATCGGGAGAATTGACAGATTTATGACTTTGCTGTTCTTGCAGATTTTAACGGTCGAAACAACTGCTGACGATATAAAGGATTCGTCCGGAACATAACCGGGTTGTATGAAATGACATCAAAACAGAATGATTAATATGTCGGGAAATACTTACAAACGCCGCACATTTTTACATACATTAGGCCGGAGAATTTTACTTCTGGCGGCAGGCCTTTTATATTTCCCCTTTTCCGGTTTTTTAAATCGTGTTTCCCAAAAAAAACATATTTTAACATTTAAATTGAAGGACCTGAAGGAAAACGAATTCTTCTTTGTCAGAACTGATCATCAAAAATTGCGTATTATTTCAAAAAAATGCACTCATCTCGGGTGTACGGTAAATTTTAACGAAAACAGTAAACTGTTTGTCTGTCCCTGTCACGGCAGCAAATTTGATGAAGATGGGCATTTTATATCCGGACCGGCAAAAAAGGATTTGAACAATCTGGATTATAATTTGAATGAAACGGATGAGATTGAGATAATTATTTGATCATTTTTGAAAATGGAAAAACATTGGACCGATCAATCTTTTTTGAAAAAAATTTGTGGATGCCCGGCTGGGGGGAAATTTCACTGAGCAGCCTAGTATTGGCGCTAATATCAGGATTATTACTCATACCAGTCTATATTTCCGGCGAAGATCCTTTCAGAAGTATCAGCCAATTCATCAGCGACGGCTATATGGGGGTATTTTTGCACGGCTTTCATTCATACGCCGGTGATATTTTTTTAATTTCCACAATCATACATGTCATTGAATATCTTTTAAAAAAATCTTATCAAAGCTATACGTTAAAATCATGGG
Source organism: Calditrichaceae bacterium (assembly GCA_050178385.1). Classification (GTDB taxonomy): domain Bacteria; phylum Calditrichota; class Calditrichia; order Calditrichales; family JBFXGD01; genus JBFXGD01. The sequence goes on along the minus strand of JBFXGD010000184.1, from coordinate 3,020 downwards.
GATTATTGATTATTCTCTTCATAATCTCCATTCTTACTATCTTTAGCGGATTTTTAAGTATTGGCAGCAAGGAGAGTTTTTCCGCTGTACATATCTTTGACGGAATACTGCAAACACTTCCCGTCATTGGAAATACTCTGTCAAATTTTCTCCTGCAGTCAGACCGCTCAGAAACACCGCTCGCAGTGATCTATACACATCACGCGGCAACATTTTCGATTTTATCCGTCATACTTACCTATGTTCATATCCGCAGATTAAAATCAGAACGATACGCGTTTGTTTATACGATCATAGTGATCTCCTTTTTTACAATCGTATTTCCCGTAAAACTTGGATTCAGACCGGATGCGGTTATTGAAGTTGTAAAGGGGCCCTGGTACTTTATCGGTTTACAAGAACTGCTTGCATGGTTGCCCGTTTCCATAGCCGGTCTTGTTTTTCCTTCGCTGATACTCATCGCTCTCTATCTCTTACCCGCAGCCAAGAAACTTGAAAAGTCCGTGCTGTACTTCATACTGCTCATGATCATCATTTATATGATCGAAAGCATCATTGGTACATATTTTCGAGGGGATGGATGGCAATTTTTAAGCAGATAAAATCCCGGATATATCTAATTCTGTCTATTTTGATTCTCCTGCTGGTTATCATTTTATCGATACAGAATGCAGGCATGAATGAAAGCGTAAACGCTCAAAACCAGCCTGACCGTTGTATATCCTGTCATGCTGATGAGAAGGATATGAGTTCCTCACATCCGAATAAAATTTTCGGCTGTTATACCTGTCATCTTGGAAATCCGGATGCCTCCAATGAAACAGACGCGCATAATGGTATGGTGAGGAATCCTTCCGATCTGCACTGGGTTGACCGGACCTGCGGTAAAAGCGAATGCCACTCAGATCTGGCGCATTCAGTCAAAAATTCCATAATGACTTCAAACTCCGGTCTGGTTGCATCAACTTTGTATCAGTGGTATGAAAAATCAACACCGGATGATTCAACGCTTCATATTGATCTGAACATTCCGGACACATCTTTGGCCACCTCCCATCTCCGCAAACTCTGCGCGAGTTGTCACATCAATAAACGTGAAAATGATTTCCCGGGTGAAATAGGAGAACGCGGCGGCGGCTGCAATGATTGTCACCTGGTGAAAAATGAAAATATTGATATTCATCCCACATTAACGGTCGAAATCGATATTCCGACTTGTGAAAAGTGCCATAACCGCTCCAACAGAACAGCGCTGACCTATCAGGGAAAATTTGAATCCGAAGGATACGGCACACCCTATGACGGCGGGAATGCTTCCCGTATGGAACTCTCAGGCGGCAGGTTTTACTATCATATAACAGCGGATGTCCATTTCGAAGCGGGGATGTCCTGCATTGACTGTCATATCGCGGAAGATGTCATGGGTGACGGCAAAAGATACGAGCATCTGGAACAGCAGGTTCATATCAAATGCGAAGACTGTCATGAGGCGGAATTTGGACGCCCTCCCTCGGATAATATTGTATGGAAAATTATATCTGTTAATCAAAACCTGAAGATACCCGGAGATTCCCTGTTGGCGCGAACTGCCCGCGGCTCATTCTATGCCAATGTAAATATGCGGTCTGGTAAGCCCGCGCTGACCAGGAAACTTGACGGGAAAGAACTTTCGATCCCCCAAAACAAAAGCAATAACGCATGTTATTTACCGGGGCATGAACGGATGGGATGTCAGTCCTGCCACTCCGCTTATACACCGCAGTGTTACGGTTGTCATGATATATATGACCCTACTAAAAAACAGCTTGATAAGGTTAGCAATGAGGAGACATACGGTCACTGGCGTGAAGGACGTTCATATCTGCGCTATGAAAAACCGACGCTTGGTGTTGACAATCTGGACCGCGTGATGCCCTTCGCTCCGGGATGCCAGGTGTATTTAACTGAACTCAATGACTCGCTTCAGATCAAACAACAAAAAATCTGGCTGACCATGGCCCCATTTGATCCGCATTCCACAAGAAAAGCGGTGCCGGAATGTATTGACTGCCACAGTAATATTAAGCGTCTTGGTTTGGGTGAAGGCTATCTGAAATTAGGAAAAAGTGGTTTTGAGACAGAGCAGTTGTACGATACTCAAACGGCCGGACTTGGACATGGCAGCCTTGAGATGATGACCGACGAACAGGGCAGACTTACGCAGAGAATGTCCAGACTAACCGCCCGCCCGTTTAAATTAAGTGAGATCAACAATATTTACAGGGTTAGTTTGTGTATCACATGCCATGATTCGTATAAAGATCCTATCTATAAAAATTTCAAAAAGAGTATCGAAAGGTATCTGAAGGAAAGTCATCTGCCATGCAGAAAAAATCAATGATTAAAAGCGGTCGTTTTATGAATTTATTTCGGAAAACCTGCCTTTATGTCTCATTACTCATGGTCGTATCCACCGGATACGCGGGTGAGGACTGCGTTGATTGCCACAAGGGAATTGAAACAAGCTGCAATATTTCCTGCGCGAATTGTCATTTGTCGCCTAACGCTGATTTTCAACCCGATCAGGCAGGTCATGCGCGTGTGATACAAAATCCTTCTTTAGAAAAATGGTGGCAGGAAAAATGTCTCAGCTGCCATCAAAAAGAAATCAATCAATTTAAAAACAGCCTTCATTACTCTGCCGGGGGAATGATATCACAAACCAGGTATCTTTGGGGAAAAGACAAATCGCTTGATACGAAACCTGATCCCGATCAATGGAAACTCCTTAGCAGAACAGGACGCGCGACAGGTAAATCCCCTCCGGAACTTGTTGACAACCTTCTGGTAAAAAAATGTCTTGCCTGTCACTTTAACGCTTCCGGAAAGAATGACCAGCCGGGTAAGATAAGAGCAGGTGGATGCGCGTCGTGTCATATTCCCTTTGATCAGAAAAGTGGTAAACCCCTGCATGGCCATAAATTGCAAAAAAAAGTTGAGGATGAAACCTGTCTGACATGTCATTCAAATAATCATATCGG
>JBFXGD010000183.1:0-6882 GCA_050178385.1 Calditrichaceae bacterium | reverse complement strand
AACAGATGAAGATATTGTTCAAGCCTCGCTTTTGCGCCTTCATTGCCTGCCTGAGAAACGATCTTGCCCAATTTACTTAAACCAGCCGGGCGGTGGGCGAGAAGCATCAATTTATGTCTCGCGTGAAAACTAATGAAGTCTGAAGCATAGGGATTAGTTTCCAAAAACTTTTGCAAACGGTAATATGTGAATACTCTTTCCACAAAATTTTCACGAAGGGTCATATCATTCAAACGTCCCTCTTCTTCAACCGGCAATAGCGGATTGGATTCCATCAAACTTTTTGCGAATAAACCGGTTCCGTTGTTTAAAGGTATATTTTTGTCACTGTAAACACGAACCATCGTCATTCCGCAGGTAGGGGATCCCTTTTTGAGTATATAACCCGAGAGGCGAAGTTTTGCCAGTGCTTCAATTTTATTCCGGGAATATTCAATCATTTGATCGGTATGATCTTCTCCGCTTTTTTGAGCGACTAATCTCGGTTTTTCACTCCGCCCCTGCAGCCTTATACTTTCCCTGGGAATTCCCATACCCAGTTCAACTTCAGGACATACCGGAACCCATTCAAAGTATTTCCCAAGTACATTCGTAATATAAGCGTTATTTTTATGGCCACCGTCGAACCGCACGTTTAAACCAAGTAAACAACTGCTTATCCCGACCCGTATTTTTTTAAAATTATTATTCCTGTCACCAAGTATTTCATTCATTGCTGGTCCTAAATAAATATATCAAAAATTTACTTCTGCTTACAATAACGCTCATATCGCTCATAATATTTCATTACAATCGAACACTAAGTTAAAAACGAACATAAATAGTCAGAATGATTTAGCGGCAATATAATTAACATTTGCATCATGTCTGAAGCAAAAGTACTTTTGATAAAAGTTCATAAATGAGGCAATGATGGAAGTAAAAATTTTACAAAGAAAACGTCTGCTTGATGATATTTTTAAAGTGGATGATATCAGACTTCAACATAAAAAATTTTCCGGTGACTGGTCCGGGACCATAAGAAGGTTAAACTTTGAACGCGGTAATTCGGTTGGCGTTCTGATTTATGTAAAGGATGAAGATGTTTTCATTCTTGTGCGACAATTCCGGTTTGCCGTGTATGAAACAGGTTCATCCGGCTGGCTTGACGAAATCGTTGCAGGAATACTCGACAATGAGAGTCCGCTTGATTGCGCTTACAGAGAATGTATCGAAGAGGCCGGTTATGAGATCGATGATTTCGAATATATTTGCACCGTCTTTGTCAGTCCCGGCGCGAGTACCGAAAGAATGCATTTATACATGGGATATTGCAATTCTGAAGATAAAAAATTTGAAGGAGGCGGTCTCTCAGAAGAACAGGAAGACATTGAGGTTATAAAAATCAAACGCGGTGAACTGTACCAGAAAATGATGGGCGGTGAGCTTGTTGACGGCAAAACCATGCTTACTCTTCAACATTTTTTTCTTCGGCATCCCGAATTAGCAAAATAAAACCGGCTTATAATAGTCAAATGATTCAAGAATTTTTCTAGTCCCCTCCGCCACGCAATAAAGAGCATTTTCCGGGCGGCTTACCGGGATATTAATTCTCTCTCTAATATAGTCATCAAGACCGGTGAGCAGGGCTCCTCCTCCCGTGAGAATCAGTCCCCGGTCAATTATATCACTTGCCAGTTCCGGAGGCAGCTGATCAAGGGTCGATAATATGGCATTGGTGATGGTGTTTAACACATCATGAAGAGCTTCGGCGAAAATATCGTTTGAAAGCACCAGTTGTCTTGGAATCGAAGTCTGGTAATCAATCCCTTTGATTTCGAACATGGTTGAGTGATTATTGCTGAAGGCTGTGCCATAGTCAATTTTTAATGCTTCAGCAGTCATTTCACCGATACGGATATGGTAGTTATTCTTAAAATAACGGACGATAGCCTCGTTCATTTCATCACCGGCAATACGGAGCGTATTGTCCACCACAATACCACCGTAATTAATCACGGCAATATCCGCGGTCCCTCCTCCGATATCCACAATCATGCAGGCATCAGAACCGAGTACATCCAGTCCAACGCCGATTGCTGCCGCCATCGGTTCAGTGATAAGAAAAACCTTTTTTGCGCCGGCCGCCTGAGCGCTTTCGATAACCGCCCTTTTTTCAACAGAAGTAATTCCGGTAGGAACTCCGATTACTATTTTATGTATCAGGAAACGCGGAATCTGAGCCAATTTAATAAATCTCTTTATCATTGCTTCACCCGCGACAAAATCCGCTATGACGCCATCTGCCAGCGGACGTATAACTTTGATGTCTTTGTGAGTTTTGCCGAGCATTTTTTTGGCATCTGTTCCGATGGCGATAATATCAGAGCTGTTTTTGAAAGCAATTACGGAAGGCTCATTGATGATATAACCTTTTTTATTCACATAAACAATGGTATTAGCTGTACCCAAATCGATACCAATGTTGTAAAAAACCCGATCTTGTAGAGATAACATATCAACCCGTATTTTATCTTACATGGATGATTGGAATTCTCAGTCCCGGTTTAGAAATAACAGCTGAATTCTGGATATAATATATAAATTTATATGTAGGTAAATCGACTTAAAAATGTTTTTAATAAGCAAAATTCTTAAAAACAAAAAAACCGTCTGCTGGAGACGGTTTTTTTGCATAATCAATGATGATAACTATTTGTCTTCTTTAGTCTCTTCACTTTCCTCATCCGATGATGTTTCTTTCACATCTTCAGTTTTGGTTTCTGAGGCTTCCGGCGTTTCCGTATCGGTATCATCAGTAATATCACTCAACTCACTATCGTCTGTTTTTGCGATATCTTCAAGAGTAGTTTTTGAAATACCGTGTGAACTAAGATATTTCTCCCATTCTTCTCTTTCTTTATCTTTAAAATACGCATTAACAGAAAGAACGATCTTTTTATTATCCTTATCGAATTCGATCACTTTCGCTGGAAGATCATCACCGACATTATAAACATCAGACGCTTTTTTACCCTTTGGAAGACCCATATGCTGATTTGGAACGAAACCATCAACACCCATAGGTAAGGTGATGATCGCGCCCTTTTCAATCAACCGTGTAATCTTACCTGTAGTCTCCGTTTCAACGCTGTAACTGTCTTCAAAGGCATCCCAGGGATTTGCATCAACCTGCTTATGTCCGAGAGCGATTCTTCTCTCTTCTCTGTTAATTCCAAGAACAACAACTTCAATTTCATCGGCTTTCTTTACTATTTCACTCGGGTGGCGAACCTTTTTGGTCCAGGACAGATCAGAAATATGAACCAGTCCGTCAATACCTTCTTCGAGTTCGACAAAAGCGCCGAATTGTGTGATGTTCCGGACAATACCTTTATGAATAGTACCAACCGGATATTTACCTTCGACATGCTCCCATGGATCCGGTTCCAACTGTTTAAGACCGAGCGAAATCTTCTTATCCGTTGCCGCGATATTGAGCACAACAGCTTCAATTTCCTGACCTACAGATAACAACTGGCTTGGGTGTTTAATATGCTGTGACCAGGACATTTCAGAAATATGGATCAGACCTTCAATGCCTTTTTCCAGCTCTATAAATGCGCCATAATCCGTGATGCTTACAACCTTGCCCTTAATTACACCACCGACAGGGTATTTCTTCTCAACGTTTTCCCATGGATGCGGCTGAAGCTGCTTCAAGCCGAGAGAAATACGATCTTTATTTTCATTGAAATCCAAAATCATAACTTCAAGCTGCTGATCAAGTTTAACCAATTCCGACGGGTGATTTACACGGCCCCAGCTCAGATCGGTTATATGCAGAAGTCCATCAACACCGCCAAGATCAATAAACACACCGAAATCGGTAATATTTTTAACCGATCCGATTCGTTTCTGACCTTTCTCAAGAGTCTTGAGAATTTCACCGCGCTGACTTTCCATTTCTTTTTCGATTAACACTCTTGATGAAACAACTATGTTTTTGCGGGCATGATTTACTTTTACGATTTTGTAATTCATTGTTCTGCCCAGGTAGCTGTCAAAATCACGTATCGGTTTGACATCAATCTGAGATCCAGGCAGGAACGCGTCAATTCCTAATAGGTTAACAACCATACCGCCTTTGATTCTGCGGGTGATTGTACCGGGAACAATTTCATCATTTTCATGCATGCGGACAACTCTTTCCCAGACACGCAGAAAATCAGCGCGCTTGCGGGAGAGAACCAATTGACCGTCAGAGCTTTCAAGCGTTTCCAAAAACACTTCTACTGTATCACCAGGTTTTAAATCTTCCAGATTTGTAAATTCATCTGCCGAAACTATACCTTCAGACTTAAAACCGATATCTATAATCACGTCTGACTCTGTGATATCTAAAATTCGGCCTTCTACTATTTCCCCTTCGGTTATGGCATTCATGGTCCGGTCGTACATTGTGGTCAAAAATTCCATTTCTTCCTGGGGATACTCGTTCTCTTCCTGCAGGTCTTCTAATTTAATGACTACTTCTTCCAAAAAAGTATTGGTATCCGTAGCAGCCTTCTTTTTTGATTTTGGCTTTTCTTCCGCGGATGCTATTTCATCTGCAGGGGTTTGTGGGTTAGTAACTTCTTTTAATTCATCTGACATAAGTTAAATTTCCTCCTTCCGTAAATTAAGATAACCGCAAACGGTTAACATTTTAGTAAAGACTTTTAATATAATCTATATCATACTGGATTACAAGAGTCTGATTATTAAAATTTAGCAATTAAGACCAGTCACAGATTAAAACTGATCGGGATTTTTGACGGTAAGAATCGCTGTCTTTCGCTTAAATGGAACGTTCAGATAATCCGGGTCAAAACCATCCGCATTAAATCCGAATTTTTTCATCAATTCATGTGGAATCTGATCTCTGTCCTGTGTAACGTTCAGGTATGGAATAACTTCGTATTGACCGGGTGTAAAAAATCCGCCGTCCATGCTGAAGGATATGGTCCACCTGTTCTGTTCGGTTATCATGCGACTTACATAACCGGCAAGCGGATCTCTGATAAAAATTGCATCCCCCGGTATCTGTATATGTCTAAAAATGATACTGCCAAAATAATTGCTATTGTCCAGGTATGTCATTATCTCCACGGAATCCACAACATTTTCAATTTCAATGGTAATTTCAAATTTTACATAGATATTTGTAGTAATCTCCGCCGGTTCTATCGTTGTTTTAATTTCGAGCATTTTTGTAAGGATAATGTCATCGCTGATTTTACCTCTTTCGTCAATTCCTGACTTATCATATTCAAACTGACCATCCAGGACCAGAAGCGGTATCGAGGCCAGCCGGTAGTTACCGAGATAAGAATATAAATTGTATACTCCGTTTAATCCGCCTCCCGGCTGTTCGGAAGACAGAGGAATTTCATGTTTAAACGCGCCCCGCTTATCTGTTTTTTGGACCAGATCAAAACCTTCAAGCCACACCATAACACTGTCAGGCTGAGAATCATCACTCAACCTGATGGCCCCCTCGACTACTTGTCTGTCATTTGATGATATATTGTCATCCCAAAATGGATTCTCCGTGCATGAGACCACAAAAACAAACAGGATAAAAATCAGGCAAATTAAATTTTGTTTTATCGGGAAGTCTGTTCCCATCATTTGATTTTCCCGGATTTTAGTACTCCACACCTAATGTTATATAAAATCGACGGTCGTTCAGTGCAATTCCTTCCAGCTCCCTGTTCACATTCAGAATATTTCTTCCGCTGAAATTTGCAAAAAACTTAAACTCTTTTACTTCGAAACTCTTACTCAGATGGACATCCATATTGGAATATCCTTCAAGCATCACTTCAAACATATTTCCATCGATCGTCCGCACCCATCCAAGCTGTTCACTTTCGTGAAACCAGTGAAGCTGAAAAGAATAACCGGCATGGTCGATGAAAACATTGGTTATATATTTCTGTTCATGTTTAAACGGAAATGCCGCCTTCTCCGAAATAAAGTACCTGGAAGCGCCGGCCTCAAGCGTCAGCTTCTTCTTCCATATAAATACGCTCCATTTACCCTCAAGACCGGAGATATCCGCATTCTGAACATTGTCATAAAATGCGACGGGTATCGATGGCAGGTAGTACATTCTGAACTTGTTTTCATAGTAGTTTTTGAAATAATTCGCGCTGAATTCCCAGCCATTGATCCCGCTTTTGTCATCTGTTTCTCTGAGAAGCTTCATTCCTATCTCGATGGTCCGGTTTTTTTCCGGTCTTAGTTCTGGTGAGTTAGCAGGAGAATTCGGACCGACCGCGAGCGGTGTACTCATTTGCTGGAATAAGGTTGGAAATTTTACGTTTTTCCCCGCGTTTAGATAGGTGTCTATGATAAAAAATTTATTATGTCCGGAAATATGAGTCGATATTTTTACCATAGATTCCGACCATACATTTTCGGGACTCAGACCGGATCTGAATTGTGCGTCATCCGGCCGGGAAATGCCTCTGTATTCTTCTTTCCCCCTCTCATTTTTCACATAATCATAGCGATAACTCAGATCAATATCCGCTCTATCCATAAAATCCGAACCGGTTGGAGATTGAAATTTTATGACGGAGACAAAACCATGTTTACGATTATTGAGCAGAGCCGATTCCAGGCCGAGCTGAAATTCATCAAAATCATATCTGCCGTCCAGATAATCTAATTCATTGTACTCATACTGATACGCTGCCAGTACGTGAAACCGATCAATCTTTTTTGATTTCTCAATCCCAAAATTCAAAGACCTGTTCTTAAACTGACGGTCAAGAAATCCTCTCTGAGCGGCTATAATTTGGTTGACAACATACCATTGATACGAGCCGGTATGATTTAATTCATGAACTACCG
>JBFXGD010000182.1:0-6885 GCA_050178385.1 Calditrichaceae bacterium | reverse complement strand
TAAAGAGATTGCTGAGTCCTGGTACACATTAAATTTTGACGCTCCGGGTGGCCAGGTGGTTGTTTTGAGTACGGCGCGTGTGGAACAGTATCTGAACGCGTTTAATCAGCCAATCAGCGATGATGATGACATCCGTTATGTCATTGATGGCACCGATTATGGATGGGATACGCCAAATTCATTTAATGCCGACGCGCAGGGAACGCTTTCTAATACCTTGCTCTTTGAAAAAACAGTGGGAGCAGGCGCAGCGAATATTGATGTTTATGGTGAAATATCTCCTCTTTTATATGATGTCACGGTTCTCGGAAGCAGTGGAGGGGGCATTGTTTTTAATCAGGAATACAATGAAATAAAATCTTCATCCAGTCCGGAGTTGTGGAAAGAAATCAGTTTTCAGACCCGGGGAGGTGAAGTCGCTGTCTATGTCTCGGGAGCCGCGGATGAGGACCCGACTCCTTCTCCCTCATTTCAGCATGGATACCAGTATTCACATTATAGTGATGATGAGGATGATGATATCAGAATTGAACTTGACGGGATAGACTACGGTTATCGAACAGAGAACTCGTTGTATGGAAACCGTCTTTTTGGTGAGCCAAAATCCGTCCTGATTACAGAAAATCTGACATCCGGGACTCATACATTAAGAATTTATGGTCAGGGGACGCCGGAGTTGCTTAGAGTTTTAATTTACGGGGAAATGGACGATGCTTCTCTGCCGGTCAGCCTGACAAAGTTTTCCATCTCGCCGGAAAAACATTCAAATTTACTCACCTGGCAAACCGCCTCGGAGATAAACAATCTGGGATTCAATATTTACCGTTCTGTCTCGATGAATCATGCTGACCAAATGTCGGATGCATTTGCTAAAATCAATACAAAAATAATACCGGGCGCCGGCACAAGCAGTTATTCGCATGATTATCAATTTGAAGACAAAAACATAGAGTCTGCGCGCACCTACTGGTATTATCTCGAAGATATCTCCATTTCAGGTGAAATCACTCTTCATGATACATTGAGAGTCACCCGGGCAATCATCCCGCAAAAATTTACGCTCAGCCAGAACTACCCGAATCCGTTTAACGGCATTACGACAATTGAATTTACCCTGTCTGAAAAATTAAATCTGAATCTGGATATATATAGTTCATCCGGTGAAAAGATCAGGACATTGACAAAAGATACGCATGAGCCGGGGAATTATTCTTATGATTGGAACGGGGTAAACAGCGACGGCCATTCGGTGGCATCCGGAGTTTATTATGTCCGGCTCTCAACCCCTTCCGGGCAGGCGGCTGATGTTAAAAAGATTGTATATATAAAATAACTCAATAAAGTGTGTGATACATCAACAACCGCGTGGGAGTAATTTCTATATTAGTACTATAGAATAAAAGCCTCTTAAACAGAGCATAGACTTTCGGGGGGAAGGAATGTTATCAGGTTCTGTAAGAACAGGGATATTTTTAATACTCATCTTTGTCATAGATCTGGCAGGTCAAACCGTTATAGTACCACAACTCCAGCGCGATGATTTTGAAAAGAAAAGGGATTGGTGGTATTTTCGCGCTGACTATCCTTGGGGAGTTGGTGTAGCACAGATTGCACCGGCCGTGAATAATGGTTATCTCCATTTCTTGTTAAGAGATCCTAAAGTGAATATATATCATTTGCCAAATGACATGAATAATGTGGCCATCGAGTCTGCAAAGCGCGATCCCGTAGATAATCTTTACACAGGCGATGATGTGGTTTTGTTTAAAACACGTGTAAAATTCTTAACCCCCCACTTACCCGGGAGCCGCGGATGGGGCTTTTGGTACACCGAAGGGACCGGTATCCCAACGGTTATTGAACAGTATTGGTTTATGGACTCAAAGGAAGAAGCGGGACATTCCTGGACGGCAAGCGAAACCTGGTGGCAGACACAAAAGGTTAATGGTCCGGTTTACTCCAGTGTGGATCGATTGGATTTATCCGCCGGTTATCAGTCCGGCTGGCATACTTATGAAATGCGGCGCTATGGGATGTCGAATATCGAATATTATGTGGATGGTGTTTTAGTTATGAATTCTGTAGGCGATCTGCCTGAATATGATTATGATTTTCATATGTGGATAGATAATCAAATCTACCATAATATACCCACTGTCGGTGATTCATTCAGATTGGAAATTTATAACAGGCTCTGGACGGGCACAAACGAATTTTTGACAGATTATGTTCAGATCATTGTTGGCTCCGATCCGGTAGGGTATAGCGTAAGCCCTTCGGGTGTAATCAAATTGCGTGAATACCCGAATGAAATCGCGCCGGGAGATGAACGGTTATGGAAAAATTACTCATTCAATTCCGACGGTGGCAGGGCGGTGATCATCGTGACGGCGAAAGCGGAGGAGTATGATGGTTACGATAGTCAGGATCAATTAAAAATTAAAATTGATAATAAGGATTACGGATACAGTGGCGCGAAAGGATGGGACGGAAATATTTTGCAAACTGCAACTAAAACAGTCGTCATCGATTCAATTATTCCCGCCGGAGCGCATCAGCTCCAGTTATACAGTCGGATTACACCCATTTTATATGACGCCACCGTCCTGAACGCGATAAACGGAGAAGCGCTGATCAATCAGGATTTTAATATCACCGGACCAAGCGAAAGTTCTAATTATTTACTCCAATCGGTTCCATTCACCTGCTCACAAAACGGCATGGTCGCCATTTATGCGACCGCGTCCGCGGATGAAAATCACGGATGGTCATTTGAAGGACCTGGATCAAGCTACCAAAATGTTGATGACAGCGCAGATGATGATTTGAGAGTCGCTCTCTATCAGGGCGCCAATCTACTGATAGACTATGGCTGGCAAACAGCGGAATCCTGGTATGGAAACCGGTTGTTCGGAGAAGTAAAATCCGTACTTCTTCAGGGAAATCTAAACGCGGGAAACTATGAACTCCGGTTCTATTCAAATAATACACCGACGCTCAGGAAAGTGTTGGTCTATGTCCAAAACGGGGATGCCAGTCTGCCGGTGGAGCTTACATCATTTAAGGCATCCCATGTGTCAGACGGTATTCAGATTGAGTGGGTAACCGAATCCGAACTGGAAAATACAGGCTATAATATCTACAGAGCTGCCGGTAGTGATACATTGCAGCCGGGTGAATCGGAATTTATAAAAATCAATCAAAAATTAATACCCGGCGCCGGAAACAGCAGCAGCAAAAATGTGTACACTTTTCTGGATTCGAAAATAATGGAAAATACCAATTACTGGTACATGCTCGAAGATATTTCCTATTCAGGCGCCCGAACATCACACAAACCGGTATATATATTGTCCGTTTCGCGGGAAGCTGTTACGGGAAGTTTCCGGCTGCTCCAAAACTACCCCAATCCGTTTAATCCGGTGACGACTATCCCGTTCAGACTGTATTCTCCGGGGAAGATTGTCATCGATATCTTTAATGTTAAGGGACAAAAGATAAGACGGTTAACCGAAAAACAATTTACCGTCGGCGATTATGAAATTAGCTGGGATGGCAGGACGGACGCGGGAAATCCGGCCGGTTCAGGGATTTATTACGTCAGAATGCTTAACGGGGTTTTTCAGCAAACCAGAAAAATGATTCTGATACATTAATTTTCACCAAATGATACACTTCATTATCTCTAATAAATTCCCAAACTCAATTACATTGCGAGCGAGCAAATGTCAAATTCAGAATTTGAGTGGTATTATTTCGATATTCATACTCAAAACGGATATGATATCGTTTTTACACTTCATACAAAGCCCTTTAACACAGTATTCCCCGTGGCGTTGTTTGACTTGTTTATTTACAAAAATAACAAGTCTTATGCGCACAAATTTTTCAGCAAGCCTGTTCATATGCTGCGAAAAAATTATGATAACTATGCGGTTTATTATGATCAAAACAATTTCATCCGGAATGACGGCGAGCGTATAATTGTATCCGCTCAGGATGAAAATATGGTCCTAAAAATTGAGCTGAACGATCCTTCATTAAACAGAAGGGGAAAAGAAATTGAATTGATGCCAGGCGGGGGAAATGACACTCATTTTAAATGGATTTTATATACACCCATGTGCCGGGCAAAAGCTGAATTCTGTTGTGATGACCAGCAGCATTTTTTTGAAGGCCGGGGTTATCATGATTATAATGCCGGTAATTTCAGAATGAAAGATATGCTCAGACAGTGGTACTGGGGAAAATTTTATTTAGGAGACACGACACTTATTTACGGAGCGATTATTGGGAAAAACGGTGAAAAACGATCCATTTGCATCCAGTCAGACGGTCGTGAATACCATCAGGATGATCAGCCTGAAAAAAGTGTTGGCGGTGGCCGAATTGTGATTCGATGTAATCAGAAGGAATTTGTTTTCACGGTTGATAAATCATTCATGCTGGAAAACTATCCCTTCTACATGTTTAATTTATCCGCTCATTTTAAATGGGTGGGAAAAATTATAGAAATGATTATCTATTTTATTTCAAAGAAGACTGTGCTGAAAAAATTTACCTTCCTTTTAGCGAATGTCAGGTATCATCGTTACCGCAAATATCTGAAATATAATAACGCGCCGGTTGATTTGTTTTTTGAGGAAATCAGATTCTAATGTACCAGTTTCTACATCTAATTAATGAAAATTTAAATCCTGAGCAGGTGGGGCAAAAGGCGTATAATCTTGCAAAACTCAGCAGAATGGGATTCAGGGTTCCTGCATCCGTGTTTCTGTCGCCCCGGGCTTTTTCTTTCTTTTTAGAAACAAATTCTCTGCTGAAAGATGGCGAGGGAAAGTTAAATATAGATCCGGGTGATAAAATCCCAGAAGTAGGTAAAAATTTAAGAAATATCTTCTTAAAAGCTGAGGTCCCTTCTAAAATCCGGACAGAAATTGAAACCGCTGTCATGGAGCTCAACCTCGCTCAAGGCGATTCACTTGCAGTAAGATCTTCGGGTTTGAATGAAGATCTTTCTGAACAATCTTTTGCCGGTCAGTATGATACTGTGTTGAACGTCAGAAATAATCCGGATGATATTTTAAACGCGATTAAGACTGTCTGGAGTTCACAGTTCAACCCACAGAATCTTATCTATCAAAAAACGCGTGGAATGTTATCCATTGATAATGGACCGGGCGTCATCATTCAGAAAATGATTCAAGCCGATTTGGCCGGTGTGTTGTTCACCGTGAACCCCGCCACAGGGAACCAAAACGAACTGATGATCGAATATGTGAGAGGAACCGGTGATAGCCTGGTCAGCGGCACTGCGACACCTGAGCAGATCATTCTCAATAAAAAATCCTTGCACAAAAGATCAAAAGATCTGAATATCCCGGAAATAGTAATCCGTTTGGCCGCGGATTCCGTGGAACTGGAAAAAAAATTCGGTTTTCCCCTGGATTTGGAATGGGCGGTAAAAGGTAAAGATATATATTTTTTACAGGCGCGTCCGATCACTGCAAAAATACCTCAGGCAGAAGAAATCATCTGGACGGATGAAAATGTCGGTGAAGTCATACCGGACATTGTTTCCCCTTATACATGGAGTTTGCTAAATCCGCTGACCAATGGAGCCTTTCAGCATTTTCTGAGACGGATTGGAATTAAGTCATATCCGGATGAAGGCTTGTTCGGACTATACAAAGGGAAAGTATATCTAAATAAGACAGAGCTTGAGAATACTCTAAACCGATTTTATCTAAGCTCATACAAGGGAATGCACAAAAAAATATCCTTATTCAAAAGCTTAATATATATGGGATTTTTTTCTCTGAGATTGCCAAAAGAAATTAAAAATCTTCTAAAATCCTTTCCTGAAAAATTAATGAATGCCTGCTATCATCCTAAGGATTCGGCGCGGGAGTCATTTGATAAGATTACAACTATCATGGATTTGCAGAAAAAAATAATGATGCGCCATATCGCCGGAACGATTTTTGGCGAAGTTTATTATCAACTGTTGAATAAAATGTGTACAATTTGGATAAAGCCGCAAACGGATATCAGCGCCGATAAACTTCTTACCGGGCTTAATTCAGCCGACAGCGCGAAGAGCGGTTTCGCATTGAAAAATCTTGCTGAAACCGCGGCCAAAAATAAGCTGATCGCAGCATTATTTTTGCATGAAAAAAATTATAAAACCATAGAAGCTGAATTGATGAAGACGCCGGAAGGGAATGAGATAGTTGGCTTAGTCAATCAGTTCATTGAAAAATACGGTCATAATTCTTTTCATGAATTTGAACTCTATTATCCGCGCTGGCGGGAAGATCCGGGTATTGTTTATCTGGGTATCCAAAGGTCTCTGCAAGGTATGGATTCTAAACACACTGTCAGGGAACTTTCAGCGCTGGCGGATGAGAGAAATCGGAATGTCAGCCTTGCCCTCAGTTCAATATCCGGCCTGGGGAAAATGCTAAAAAAAATATTGTTTAAGTTTGTACTTAAAAGAGCGGAGTTTTTTACGACATTCCGTGAAAATCTAAAGCAAGCGTTGATTCATGCCCACAGCGAGTTAAAAAAGCATGTATTGAGCATCGCGGAGATCTCTGACAGTAAACATTTACTCTCAGAGAATCTTGATATACTATTTTTAACTCAACAGGAAATCGAAAAAATAGTTGTTACGGGAAATGATATTTTTGCATATATTCCAACCATTCAGAAGCGAAAAGAAGAACGAAACAGGATGCTTTCTGAAGCTCATCCCCCCGTGCTTCGTCAACTTGGCGGGCAGTGGATTCCGGTCGAAAAAAATGAGCTTTCCAAAAGCAATTTGTATTCAGGAATCGGATGCAGCAGCGGTATTGCGGAAGGATTCGCGAGAGTGCTGGATGA